>JBGCDY010000095.1:0-11249 GCA_045105835.1 Chitinophagales bacterium | reverse complement strand
CAAATCTACTTTGTTCATAAACACAACAATCTTAGGCACGCCTACTTGTCTTGCCAATAGAATGTGTTCACGAGTTTGTGGCATAGGACCATCAGTAGCAGCACATACCAAAATTGCTCCATCCATCTGAGCAGCACCTGTAACCATGTTTTTTACATAATCAGCGTGACCTGGACAATCTACGTGTGCATAGTGTCTCTCTGATGTTTGGTATTCTACGTGAGCCGTATTAATAGTAATACCTCTTTCTTTTTCTTCTGGAGCTGAATCAATAGAATCGTAATCCACTACTTCTGATAAACCTGCATCACCTAAAACTTTAGTAATTGCAGCTGTCAAAGTAGTTTTACCATGATCCACGTGTCCAATGGTACCAATGTTTACGTGTGGCTTACTACGGTCGAATTTTTCTTTAGCCATTTTTGATTCCCTTTTTTAAGAATTTAAACCGAATTAAAAAATTTCTAAAATAGCAATTTACAAGAGCCAATGATGGGAATTGAACCCATGACCTCTTCCTTACCAAGGAAACGCTCTACCCCTGAGCTACATCGGCGATTCAGTAAACTGAATTAAAAAGAGCGGGAGACGAGACTCGAACCCGCGACCCTCAGCTTGGAAGGCTGATGCTCTACCAACTGAGCTACTCCCGCCTGTTCGAAATGATAGACTACCAATGTTTCCAAAGGAATTAACTATTTAAAATTTCGAATGATGATATTTTATGAAAGTGGGGAGAGCAGGATTCGAACCTACGTAGGCGTAGCCAACAGATTTACAGTCTGCCCCGTTTGACCGCTTCGGTATCTCCCCATTTTTTTGGCATTAAAACAAAGCCAATGTATCTATTTTTACTTTTCAGAGCGCAAAGGTAATAAAATAACCTTAAATCTCAAAAATAAAATACATTGGCTTTGCATTCAAGTTGTTAAGAATGCCTTTTTAAGAACTTTACTTACTTTTCAACATTTCTCTCGAAAAGGTTTGCAAAGATACATAAACTTTTACATAAAAAACAAGCTTTGTAAAAAAAACCTTCTCTATTGTCCACGTAGTTTTTCTTTATAACGCTTCAACTGCCTCTTAACAGACTCTATTGCCATATCTCCAGCAGTCTCAAACACTTTACTCCTTTCGCTTGCAACTAATTGCATTCGAGGCAGATTTACTTTAATACGGACCACCTTATCCTTGATTTGGCTACTCTTATTATCCAATGTCAAATACACTTCTATGTCTGTAATATTGTCATAAAAATGTTCTAGCTTTGCAGCTTTTTTTTCAATAAAAGCTATCAACTGCTCACTTGCAGTAAACTGGATGGACTGAATGTGTATTCTCATACAAATATTGTTTGCGAAAACTTCTATTACACTTCACATTGCTCCAATAACCTACTAATGAATGAATTAGTTCCAATATCAAGAATTATTGCAGGAAATGTATCTTACTATTTTTACAAGAAGTTTTCTATTTAAGAAAAAAGGAAATATTTTTTTTCAATTATTAACATTATCTGGTTATTCGCCTCTTGGGTGTGCCTGTTGATAGGCTTGTTTGAGCTTTTCGATGGTATTATGTGTGTAGATTTGTGTTGCAGCCAAACTTGAATGCCCCAACAATTCTTTTACAGCATATAAATCAGCCCCATTGTTAAGCAAATTTGTTGCAAAAGAATGACGTAAGACATGAGGGCTTTTGTGCTCATTGGTAACGATTGAAGATAGGTATTTGTTAACAAGGTTGTAAACAAATTTTGGGTAGAGAGGCTTGCCTTTGTTAGTTAAGAAAACTGCATTTTCTTGACAGTCAGGAAAATATTCTGTTCTTGCTTGAAGATATTTTTGAAGTAAATGATTGATTTTTTTTCCAATCGGCAGGGAACGTTCTTTATTCCCTTTTCCCAACACCTTTATTTGTTGATTTGCAGTATCTATAGAGTGAATGGTCAAACCTATTAACTCTGCTCGTCTCATGCCTGTAGCATAAAACAATTCTAAAATCAAGAGATTCCTTATGTCTTCAAAAGACTTAGTAAGTCCAATATTTTTAAACAATTTTTGGATTTTATCTTCTTCTATAAAAGAAGGAAGGCGATGTGGAATTTTAGGAACTTTCACACCAATACAAGGATTTCCCTCTACATAGCTTCTTTTTTGCAAAAAACTATATAGACTACTGATAGTACGCAACTTCCGAGTGACACTACTGGCTTTATAGGATTCGTTAATCAGTGAAATAATCCAATACCGAACTTGTTTGTGCTCTATTTTCAATAAATCTTCAATCTCGTATTGAAGTGCTACAAACTCTGTAAATTGCTCAATATCTTTCTCATAAGCTTTAATCGTTAATGGAGAACAACGTTTTTCGTATTCGAGATATTTCAAAAAATGGCTCTTGTACATATAGGGAGGTTTAGATTCTTCAATTTAGACAAAAATCAGCAGACTCACAAGATTTTTTAGACTTAATCACCACAAAAAAGAAAAGGTTTATTGCCTTTCAATTCAGAAAATGACAATAAACCTTTTAGCGTTTCTTGTTTTTTAAATGTCCTGTATTATTTTTTCAAAATTTCTCTTGAGATAACAATTTTTTGAATTTCAGAAGTCCCCTCTCCTATCGTACAGAGTTTAGAGTCCCTATAAAATTTCTCTACAGGAAAATCTTTGGTATAACCATATCCGCCATGAATTTGAACTGCATCTGTTGATACCTGAACCGCTACTTCGGAAGCATAATACTTTGCCATGGCAGATTCCAGAGTAACTTTCTCGTGCCTATTTTTGAGGTCAGCAGCTTGCATAATGAGTAGGTTCGATGCTTCAATTTTGGTTGCCATATCAGCCAATTTGAAGGCAATCGCTTGAAAGTTAGCAATCGGTTGTCCAAACTGATGGCGTTCTTTCGCATATTTTCTTGAAGCGATATAAGCTCCCTCTGCAATGCCCAACGACAAGGCCGCAATCGAAATACGTCCTCCATCCAATATTTTCATTGCTTGAATAAAGCCATCTCCCTCTTCTCCCAACATACAACTTTTGTGTACACGACAATTGTCAAAAATAACCTCAGCCGTCTCGGAAGCTCTCATTCCCAGCTTATTCTCTTTTTTTCCACCAGAAACACCTGGGGTACTTTTTTCGACTGCAAAAGCGGTCATTCCATGTTTGTCACCCACTTCACCTGTCCGAACAATCACCACAATAATATCAGATGATCGTCCATGCGTTATCCAAGATTTTGCGCCATTCAATACCCAATAATCACCATCCTTCACAGCTGTTGTTTTCATTCGTGCGGCATCAGATCCAGTATTTGGCTCAGTCAATCCCCAGGCACCTATCCACTCAGCAGCAGCCAATTTAGGCAACCATTTTTGTTTTTGTTCTTCGGTCGCAAACATTAAAATATGATTCGTACAAAGTGAATTGTGTGCAGCAACAGACAATCCAATAGAACCACAAACTTTTGCGACTTCTTGAATCACTCTCACATATTCAAAATAGCCCAAACCTGCTCCACCATATTCTTCTGGAACCAAAACTCCCATCATTCCCAATTCACCCATTTTTTTGAATAGTTGCACAGGAAACTCCTGCGACTCATCCCATTCCATTACATAAGGTCGAATGTGTTTTTCACTAAAATCCCTCACCATATCAGTTATCATCTCCTGGCTTTCTGATGATGCAAAATTTATTGAAGGTTGTTCTAATGTCGTTTCCATATACTTTTATTAATTGTGAAATATTATTGGTCGCTTTGCCTATCAAGAACGAAATTAACAATAAAGTAGTTTTGAAAAAACAATCGAAACTATACCATTCTATACAATCACGGTTGTAGTTCGTTCATTTGGCTAACGAACACTTAGGTAAGGAGAAAGTTTTTGGAACAAAGCATCATCAACACCTCCTAACTTTTGAATCTCATCAACTTCCTGATAATCACCTTTTCTAATCCTCCTTTTTACAATGGACTTCGCCAATTTCGCATTAATATAAGGATGTTTCTTCAATGTCAATTCATCTACCATGTTGAGATTGATGGTTTTGATAAGTTCGAGGGATTCATTCTTCAAAAAATCTTGTATTTCTACATACAAAATAGCATCCAAACCATAGACTTCCTTCAACTGCAAAGGGCTAGTAAACCCACCCAACAAGTCTCTATACTTAATAATTCGGCTACTAAAAGAAGGTCCAATCCCCTTCAATTGCTTCCAATCTTCTGCGGTTGCAGTGTTGATATCTACCGAAATAGGAGCCTTCTCTTCAAATGTATGAAAAGTTTCGGGGCGTTCTCTTTTTGAAATTCCTTCTTCTTCTTTTGAAGCAATCGTAGGCTTTGTTTCAATCTGAATGAAATCCTGCAACCTTTCATAATCTGCCTCCGTGACCCCATATACCTTTTTGAAATCTTCTTTTTTTCTAAACACCATTCCTTTTTTCACAAAGTTCACCAAAGCCTTCGCAGCTTGATTCGACAGACCCAACTGTCTTCCCTCTTCATAGCTTAATTTATTGGGATCAAAAGGAAACAGTCTCACTTCAACAGAAGAATCATCCTCTTCAAATTTCTTTTTCTTAAAATGCTTTTTGTCCTTTTTCTCCCCAAAATCTTTTTGTTTATAGGTTTTCTTTTTACCCCGCTCACTTTTTTTATCCTCTTCAAGAATCACAAAAGGAGCCAATCGTTCATAATCTTCATCCGAGAAATCATAGATTTTCTTCAAATCCTCTTTCTTAAAAAAACGCCCTCCAGCTTTTAAGTACTTCGTTATCCGTAAGGCGATTTTATGGCTCAGTCCAAGCGACTTTCCTTGTTCATAGGTAAGTTCATTTGGGTTAAAATCAAAAGCGGCTTTAGTGCTATTGGCTTCACCTTCCTCCATTTCCTCTTCATTTTCAGCCCATTCGTCATCGTCATAATCTTGTTGAGGATTTTCAGCAACAGCTTTTCTAAATCGTGCTACATCAGCTTCAAATTCGGAAAAATCTATTTCTTCAGAGGGAATCAAGTAAGGGTAAGTATAGGGCAAGACTAATGTTATCGCAATCAAAATCAGCAATACCATTACGCCATTCCTCTCCCTTCTTGAGAAAGTAAAGTACTCCTTGATAAATTTTTTCATGGTTTTTCTTATCGTTTTGGTTAAATAGTGGTAAGAATTAAGTTCTTGCTCCTTTGTAGCAAGATTTTGGATTCAGAGGTCTAATTTCTGGTTAAAAAAAAATCTGAATATTTGTTAGTCAATGTTTTATCTAAAAATTTCACAGCATCTTTGGCTGAACTTATACCTGAGGCTTCGCTTCCTTCAATGCTTCTTCTACCACCTCTTTTAATGTTTCATACTCAAAAGAACGTTCATAAAAAGCCTCATAATCGGAAGGGGCATGCATAAACAGTGTTGCAGGAATAGAGCCTGTCCATTTTTCACTTACCTTATCAATCCAACTATTCGGATTTCGCTCATTCAAAAGCCACACATCTTCGCTTATACTACGCCCATTGATAAAAGGCACTAATTTTTTGGACAATAAATCTATGAAGTCCAAGCTCACAAAAATCAATTTTACCTTTTGATTGGCATATTCATCGTCAACCTGCTCAAAATAGAGCATTTCCTTTACACAAGGCATAAAAAAAAAAAAAAAAAAATTGTAGATATACAGTGTGTCATCGTCTTTTTGAATTCGCTTTTGAAACTCCGCAAAATCCATCACTTCTGGCACCTTCATCATCGGCTTCGATTTATTTTTCGATTCAGCACTTGCAGCTACCTCAGTAGTCTTCGCTGTATTTACCTGTTTATCATCGGGATTATTGCAGGCATTTAGCATGAAAATACTGAAAAGCACAAAAAGGGTTAACTGTTTCATTCTGATTTTTTTTTAATTTCAACAAAAATAAATAACCTTTGGCAAAAGAAATCAATAATAGACATAAATATGAATCAAAAAAATATTATTTTCATAACAGGAGCAACGGCGGGCATAGGAGAAGCCACTGCTATGATTTTTGCCAAAAGTGGTTGGGATTTAATTATTACGGGACGTCGAAAAGAACGTTTAGATAGTCTTAGTACAAAAATTGAAGCCACCTATAAGGTAAAAGTTTTGCCATTGACTTTTGATGTACAAGACCATTCAGCAGTGAAAACTGCCATAGCAAATATACCGAAAAATTGGCGTTCTATTGATGTTTTGGTCAACAATGCAGGATTGGCTGTAGGCCGAGACAGCTTTCAAGAAGCAGATATTAATGATTGGGAGCGAATGATTGACACAAACATTAAGGGGCTATTGTATGTTAGTAGGCTAATCAGTCCAGTCATGATAGAGAACCAAAAAGGGCACATTATCAATGTTAGTTCTATTGCAGGTTCACAAGTATATGCAGGAGGGCATGTATATTGTGCCACCAAACATGCTGTTGAAGCATTGAGCCAAGGAATGAGAATAGATTTATTGAAGCATGGAATTAGGGTAACCTCTATCCAACCTGGTATGGTCGAAACCGAGTTTTCAATGGTTCGCTTCAAAGGAAATAAAGAACAAGCAGACAATGTTTACAAAGGGGTTACTCCACTAATTGCTCATGATATAGCAGACACCATTCATTTTGCAGCCACTCGACCAGCGCATGTAAATATCAATGAAATCATGGTAACTTGTACTGCACAAGCCAGTGCTTTTTACACCCATAGAGAGAATTAGTATTTTTTTTTGAAAAAAAAACAGCTTATCTTTAAACTAAGATTCAAATCCTACATCTAAAAACCATAAGATTTAGCAATTCTTAAACAATAAATTTTCAATTAACTTAAAATCAAAGATACAATGAAAAAGTTTTTGTCCATTCTTAGCGTATTCGCAATCCTTTTTTCTACAAATATTTTCGCTCAAGACCAAGCATCAACTGATAAGGTTTACTTGCCTGGTAAAGTGAAAGTTTACAACGCTGCAGATTTTCAGGTTAATCCAGAAAAAGACGCACAAGAAGTTACCCAACACCTCAACAAACAACTGTCATTGAACTACCAACAAGAAACAGCTATCTATCAAATCAATTTTGAAGCTGCTCAAAAAAGAACAGCATTAACCAGCTTACAAAGCACCGATTCTGAAGCTTTTGTAGATGCAGTAATGGCTGTTTACAGAGCAAGAAACACAGCAATCGAAAGTGTATTGACAACCAAACAAAAATTGGAATTCAGTCAAATGAAAGAAAGCATGATGTCAAGAAGAGTCGATGCTGAATAAATAAAATTTAAAGCATATATTTAAAGGCTTTAACGGTTTAAAAACTGTTAAAGCCTTTTTTCGTTTAAGAAAAGCAGGTATTTTTCAGTATAATACCCAACAATTCATTTTCAAACCTTATATGCAGCCTTTTATACCCCACTTTATCCAAGAACAATATGTCGCCAATCGCTTCAATGGCAATATTGAAGGCTGTGTATTGTTCGTTGATATATCGGGTTTTACTCAAATGACCCAGCAATTGATGGACAAGGGGCAAAAAGAAGGGGCAGAAGTCTTGTCCAATATCTTGAATTCTATTTTTGAAGTCATGGTCAAAGAAGTTTACCATGCCCAAGGATTCATCACCCACTATGCAGGAGATGCTTTTACCTCTATTTTTCCTCTTTCCGACTCACCCAAAAACACTGCTCTTGCAGCCCTTCAGTGCGCCCAAACCATACAAGATTTTTTTCGCAAAAGCGGCACACAACACTCCAAATTTGGCGACTTCGATTTGCAAGTAAAAATCGGGCTTTCCTATGGTGAAACAAACTGGGGAATCGTTGGGGATGAAAATATTATGGGAGTTCACGCCTGCAAATTTTACTTTCGTGGGCAAGCCATTTATGAAGCTGCAATGGTTGAGCAAAAAGCCCAGAAAGGGCAAACCATGTTGAGTCAAAGCTTCAAAAACACATTGAAGGGAACAGCACTCAAAGGCAGCTATGTTAGTCCTATAGTTTTTTGTTATGAAGGCATTGAAGAACCTTCAAAAGTCATTTTTCCACATCCTCAAAAACCCCACCTACCAAAAATTCAAGCTGAAATTCTCAACCGTTTTATTCCGAGTGAGGTAGCAGCATTTAGAGAAAAAGGCGAATTCAGAAACATTGTTTCCGTATTCATTTCCTTCAAAAACATCCATTCCCATAGTCAAATCAATACCTTCACTTCCATAGTGTTGAAGCACATTATCCGCTACAAAGGCGATTTAAAAGAAATTGACTTTGGGGACAAAGGAGCCATGATGGTTGGATTTTTTGGCGCACCCGTTACCCACGAAGACGACCTTGCAAGGGCTTTGTATTTTGTGGAAGAAGTAGCCAATGAAGTCCAAGAGTCAGAAGCACTGAAAGGCTTACAATTCCGAATTGGCATCACCTCAGGGAAAGTCTATGCAGGCATTCTTGGCGGAAAATACCGATGTGAATACACCTGTTTGGGCAGCATCGTGAATATGGCTGCTCGCATCATGATGCAAACCGATTGGCAACAAATTTGGGTCAATGAAACCATTGCAGCCCATCCACATTTCAATTTCCAAAAACGTGGTATTTTTTCCTACAAAGGATTTGCAAACGCCATTCCCACCTACCAATATTTGGGCAAAGCCAAAAACAACGCAATTTACAAAAACGACACCCAACTCATTGGGCATGAAGGCACACTAGCGAAATTAAGCTTTCAAATTGCTCCTATTTTTGAAGGAAATCCTGCTGGAATCAGCTATATTTTTGGCGAAGCGGGAATAGGTAAAACCCGTTTGGTGTATGCCCTAAAAGAACAAACCGAAACTCAGGTAAAGTGGGTACACATTGCAGCCAATCAAATCCTGCAAAAGTCTTTTCAGCCCTTCAAAAACATGTTGTCAGACTATTTTTTGTCTCCACAATTGGAAGGAAAAGTAGAACAACAGGAGCACTTTGAAGCAGTATTTGAAAAATTATTGCAGCAATTGAAGGAAAAAATAGCGCATATTACCCAAATAAAAAACTCCCCAAGTTTTCAGTCAAAAGCAACCAAAAACCTCCCTCCCATTGCTTTACTCAAGGATGCCGAAACAGAATTGCGTCGAACCAAACCTATTTTGGCAGCACAAGTGGGACTACAATATTCCGACAGCATTTTGCAGCGTTTGGATGCAAAAGGACGCTATGAAAACACGATTTTAGCAATTAAAAACTTGCTGAAAGCATTTTCTTTGGTGCAGCCATTGATTATCCATTTGGAAGATACTCAATGGTTGGATGCCGATTCTATTATTTTGCTCCAAAGATTGGTCAGCAATCTTAGTCATTACCCCATTGCTATCTTAAGTACCGCTCGATACAAAGACGATGGCAGTCAAGCCATTCTACCTTTTAAAAACCTTCCAAGCCATACCACCGAACTTACTTATTTGAAGCAAGCACAGGTCAAAACCTTGGCGGAATCGCTCTTGAATCAACACAAAAATGAGGCTGTTCCAATCGGCAATCCGTTTTTGAAAATTTTGGTGGAACGCTCCAAAGGCAATCCGTTTTTTGTAGAACAATTACTGCGTTTTTTTGAAGAGAATCAATGGCTTCAATCTCGTTCTGGCAACTGGCAACTGACGCAAGAAGGCGACAGCATTCCAGATAGTATCCAAGCACTTTTGATGGCACGGATTGACCGTTTGTCCAAACAAGTAAAAGAAGTCGTAAAAGTAGCCGCAGTAATTGGGCGTGAGTTTGATATTCACCTCTTGTCCATGCTTTTGCAGCGCAATGTGTTGGCAGAAACAAAGGTAGCAGAAACCGAACAAATATGGCTTTTGCTACAAGATTTGAAAGGTATTTTTAGACATACCTTGTTGAGAGACATCGCTTATGATATGCAGTTAAAAGAACGTTTGCGGCAATTGCATCAGTTCACAGCCGCTGCAATGGAAAAACTATTTCACTCCAATATCCAAGAAAAGTATGCCGACATAGCGTTTCATTACGAGCAGTCTGAGACTACGATTAAAACCATCGAATACCTCGAAAAAGCAGGAGATTATGCCCAGGAAAACTTCCAAAACCAGCAGGCTCTGACCATTTTTGAGCGTTTGTTGAAGCAATTGAAAAAGCTAAAAGACAGAAATCTCACATGGAAAACCCTCCTAAAGAAAGCAACCATTCTACGAACAATTGGTCAATGGAATCCAGCCTACGAAGTCTATGAAGAAGCCAAAAAACTGGCGATTGCCCTTCAGAATCAGGCATATCAAACCGAAGTCCAATTCAATCTTGCCCGTATTTTTAGCTTACAAGGAAAATATCAAATGTCTTTGGATTATTACCAAGAAAGTCTTGAAGCTTATCAACTCACAGAGAATAAAATGCAGATAGCCCAAACAATTGGTTTTATGGGAGTTGTCTACATCAACCTTTCTCGATACGGAGAGGCAGCCAAATGTTTTCAACAGCAAATCGTTTTGGCGAGCGAATTAAATGACCCCAAAAACCATGCAACAGCCCTAGGAAACCTTGGCAGTTTGTTCAATCAAAGTGGCAACTACCAAGCAGCATTGGATTGCTATCAAAAAAGTTACGACTTATTCGAAAGCACAGGTTGGGCTCAAAATGCTGCCATGAATCTTGCCAATATGGGAACTATCGCAACGATACAAGACAATTACGATGCAGCAATGGACTACTACCAACAGAGCCTCGAAAGATTCGAAAAAGTGGGCTATCAACATGGCATGGCATACACAACTGTCAATATTGGTTATACCCTCATGCAGAAAGGTTTGTATGCAGAAACTTTCCCTTACTATGAAAAAAGCCTGCGCTTGTCTTTGGAGATGAATGACCGCCGATTACAAGCTTTTACCGAGGGCAATATTGGCATCGTGTATTATCACCAAGGCAAGTACAAACAGGCATTGGAGTATTTGGAAAAAGCAATTGAAGGGCATCAAAAAATTGGCTTCAAACACTCTCTTGTAGAATGGTATTTGAACAAATCCATGTGCCTCTATGAGTTGGCTTTTTACACACAAGCACTTGATTGGGTTGAGCAAGCGATTGAAGTGAGCCAAGCAATTTCCAGAACCGAAATTCTTTTCAAAGCCCAATTACTCAAAGGACAAATTCAATTCAAAATGGGTGAGCAAACCACTGCTACCACTCACCTTCAATCACTTCTGAATACCAATGAACAAGTAGAAGAACAGGCTCATACGCACTTTGAACTTTGGAGATTGTA
>JBGCDY010000094.1:0-13943 GCA_045105835.1 Chitinophagales bacterium | reverse complement strand
CAAGTACCGTAATGGTAAAAGCAATGACTGCTCCAACCAACAAGGCAGCAATCTCTTGGACTCGCCACTGTTTGATTTGTTTGCCTATAAAAATGGCTGACGCAATGATTAATCCAAAAAAGAAAGCCCACAACAAGGTGGGATAGGTCTTCAATAAATGACTGATAATCTGCGCTAACGAAAGGATACTCACTCCTATTCCTCCAAATAAAACCACCAAAAAAGTTCCATTGATGTGCTCCCATGCTCCCTTGATTCCCTCTTCTTTCAAGACGGTCAATAACTTGGGGTTGATGGATTTGAGGGAATAAAGCAGTTTTTCGTAAATTCCTGTAATAAAGGCAATTGTACCACCAGAAACGCCTGGCACAATATCAGCAGCTCCCATAGCCATGCCTTTAAAAAAAAGTAGAAGGTATTGTTTCATAGTCCACAAAGATATAAAGAAGCAAAGAAGGAAGGAAAAAAGTTCATATATCTTTATTCACAAGTGAAAATAATTTGACCATTCTGCCTAGCCTCAAGATGAAAGACTATATCTTTTTGAATTTGATGTCGATGCCGATTTTTATTTATTGCTTAACTTTGCGCCCATAAAACAATATCAAATTATGCAAAACATCACAGTGATTGGAGCAGGTACGATGGGCAATGGGATTGCACACGTATTTGCGATGAATGGCTTCAAGGTCAACTTAGTGGATATCAACGAGGCAGGTTTGCAGAAAGGAATGCAAACCATTGGCAAAAACCTTGACCGAATGATTCGGAAGGAAAAAATCAGTGAGGCAGACAAAACTGCAACGCTCAACAATCTTCAAACATTTACCTCTTTGGAAGCTTCGGGTATCGAACACGCCGATTTGGTGATTGAAGCAGCGACAGAGAATGTAGATATCAAATTGAAGATTTTCAAACAATTGGATGAACTCTGTAAAGAATCTGCCATTTTAGCGAGTAATACGTCTTCCATTTCTATTACCAAAATTGGTGCTGCTACCAAGCGTCAAGATAAAGTGATTGGAATGCACTTTTTCAATCCTGTTCCTGTCATGAGATTGGTGGAAATCGTGCGAGGTTATGGTACTTCAAAGGCTACAATGTTGGGGATTGTAGGTTTGGCAGAGCAATTGGGCAAGACACCTGTTGAAGTCCAAGATTATCCTGGTTTTGTGTCCAATAGGGTATTGATGCCTATGATCAACGAAGCCATTCAGACGCTTTATGAAGGAGTTGCAGACAAAGAGGCCATTGATGCGGTGATGAAGCTTGGTATGGCTCACCCAATGGGCCCATTGCAGTTGGCAGACTTCATTGGCTTGGACATTTGCCTTTCTATTTTGAATGTATTACACGACGGTTTTGGAAATCCGAAGTATGCGCCTTGTCCTTTGTTGGTCAACATGGTGATGGCAGGTAAATTGGGACGCAAGTCTGGTGAAGGTTTTTATCAGTATTAAGCACCGATAAAATTTTAAATACAAGGTTAAAGAAGAAACTCAAAAGTCTTCAAACCCATAAAAAAAACGCCGCAGGTTTCGTAATAGCAAATCAATTAAATATTTGCAATTCGAAATCTACGGCGTTTTTGTTAAAACCATTTTACAAAAATCTCCTTTGTATTGGGTATTTATAAATAGAAAACTATCTATTAAAAAATTCTAAATCAATCATTTGCAAGTAATTATTTTAATTTGCATTTGATTTTTTAATTTGAATTTCGGCTAGTTTTCTTTGCGGAATTTGCTCAAAAAGTATTCCATTTGTTTGCCAGCTGCTTCTCGTCCACCTAAACCAAAAGCCAATGCAAAGGCTACTGCAACTGCTCCTAATGTCAAACCAAAGGCAAGGTTTACAATCTCGTTTGCAATACCCATTGTGCGAAGTGAAATCGCAAGGAACAAACCCAAGATAGCAAAACGAGCAAGTGTCGCAATAAAGCTGTCACTGTTAGAACGTGTCAAAGTATCGTGTGCAATTGTTGCGATGAAATTACCAATCGCTAAGATGAATAGACCAAAGGCAATCTGACCTACGATGTTAAAGATGTCTCTTAGGATACCTGACAATTTCACGAACTCCAGTTTTTCAACCGCAGTAATCAATCCAGTGAAAACGATGAAAAAGAACACCAATGTAGCTACTACATGAGATAGTGTTTGTTTTCCCATCAAGCTATTCATTTTCAGCTTCGTTGGAATATCGTTTACTCCAAGGTTGCTAAGTAATTGTCCCAAGATTTGTGACACATACTTGCCTCCAATGTAGAAAATACCCATAATCAAAACTGCTGCAATGATATTTGGAATAGCACCCATCAATTCACCCAACATCATTTTGGCTGGTCCAGAAATTGCTTCAATATTCAGCGCATCTATTGCAGCTACTAAAATAGGAATGAATACGATTAAGAAAACCAACTGCTTCACCAATTTGGTAAAATCGAAGTCTCCAAAACCAATTTTTTCAGATACTCCTTGTAGTGCTGCGCTTGCTACGCCCACCAATTCAGATGCAATAGAAGCAATCACATAACCAGCAAAACCGATTACACCTGCAGCTACGATATTAGGAATGAAGGCTAAAAATTTGTTAAGCATTGCTTTCAAAGGATCCAATACATCCTTCACACCCAATGTCTCCAACACCACCAACAAAACGATGGTCATCAAAATGTAGTAAGTAAGTTTTTTAACAGTGCGAGCTAAGTTAATACTCTTGATATCTAATTTGGCTCGATCTTGTAATCCTGTTTTAGTGACCAAGCGACCAAATAAACTGCTGACCAAAGAAGCAACTATCCAGCCTACAATTAGAATAAGTAGAGAACCCAATACGCCAGGCAAAAAACCGCCTACGTTACTTAAGAAATCCTCAAAATACGGTTGCAAATTCATAGTAGAAATTTTATTTATGCAAAAATTATATGATTAAAAAATAAGGGCTTGTAATGTATTTCACATGGCTCTTCGTATTGTTAGACTACAAAAAGATAAAAAAGTATCGCATAAAAGTTTTATTTTTTTTACAATCTAAAATCCGTTACTTTTATGATAAATTACAGTCACATTTAGTGAAACCAAACAAATAGCCATGAACTCTTTTAAAGACATTTGGAACAATCCAGAAGAACGCCCTGATTTTATTATTGCACTCATTGTCTGTGCTCTATTCGGTGTTGGAATACTCTATTTCCTACCTCAAAGCGAACATTTTTTGACTACAACAGGTGAGTCTTCTGCTATTGCAGCAAAAGCAACAACTGGTTATGTATCAAGTCCTGCAACAATAGAAGTACAAGAACAAAACACGCTTTATACCAGAAAAATACTGACGGATAAAGATGTAGAAGAAGGAAGAATAGGTTCAGCCTCTAATACAAAAAGACCTTCACATATATCGAAACCTTCCTCAAACCAAATTGGTATAGACAATGATACAAATCCAGGTTCTGGTTCTACTAATACTCCTTCAGACGAAAATGAAGCACAAAATCAAAATGTAAACAACTCTAATGAAGATAATACCAACATAGATAAAACTCTTCAATTAGACAGTTTGAAAACAACTGATTTTCAAGAAACAGAAATTGTGGACGAACTTGGTAAAGATAAACCAAGTGATTTGGATAGTTTAGCAAATAAAAACTCAGATGAATCTCTTACTAATGAGATTGATAAAGACTTAAAAACAGAGGATAATACAAATAATTCAGAAAAAAATACTGCAAAAGCAATTACTGATCCCAACAAAGATACTAATTCCGATGAAAGTTCAAAGAATCAATCTAATAAAAACATAACAGATTCGGATAATAACACTACTACAACACCTGTAACTCCATCAAAGACAAAGACTCCTAAAACAACACCTAAAAGTGATGATTTCAATCGTCACATAGGGGAATGTATTATTGTCGTAGGAGCTTTTGAAAAAGACCACAATGCCAGAAAAATCATTCGCAAACTAAAAGGCAAAGGTTATACTGTCAAAACAGGTTGGAGAAAAGGATTGAAATATGTGGGCGTGCCGACCAACTGCAAAGACAAAAATGCTATGAAGGCAGCGCTTCAAAAATTGCGAAAAACGTTTGATATTGAAGCATGGGTCTTGAGACCATAAACGAAAATTCAAATTCAAACTAATAGAGGCTTTAGCCACCATACAATATGAGTGGCTAAAGCCTTTTTTTAAAAAAAGGAATCTTATATTGCAGCTATTATGCAAACAACTATTCAACACCAAAACAAGGCTTACCAAATTCGCTTAGACCAAGCCATAGATATTTCCATCCCCCTCCAAGAAGGGCTGCAAACCGTCAATGCCTTTTATGCTCCTGCATTGCAGATAGAACCTGTACGGGCGGGTGATTTTGTGGGGGATGTGCGACAAGGAGGTGTGGTGAATTTTAAGAACGTCCAATTCAACCCACATGGCAATGGCACGCATACCGAATGCGTTGGTCATATTTCACCCAATGGCGAGACGATTAACCAAGCATTGAAGCAGTTTTTCTTCTTGGCAGAACTGATTTCCATTTATCCTCAAAAAACAGAAAACGGAGACAGAGTTATATTGAAGGAGCAAATAGTGGCTGCTTTGGCTGGTAAAGAAATGCCCAAAGCTTTGGTAATCCGCACACTTCCCAATGATGACTTCAAATTGAGAACCCACTATTCGGGAGCAAATCCCTCTTACCTCCACCACGAAGCCACCCAATTCATAGTCGAAAACGGAATCGACCATTTACTCATTGATTTACCTTCCGTAGATCGAGAAGAAGATGAAGGCAAACTACTGTCTCACAAAGCCTTTTGGCAATATCCTGACAAGGTGCGACACAATTCCACCATCACCGAAATGATTTATGTTCCCAACCACATAAAAGACGGAACCTACTTTCTCAACCTCCAAATCACCAGTTTGGAGTTGGATGCGAGTCCCAGCAAACCTGTTTTGTATCAAGTATTCGATACCCAAACTATTTGATAAAATAATACAATCTCCAAATACCACAAACAACTATTAATCAGATAGTTTACACTTTTCCAATTCCATTTTTACCCGTACTTTAATTTTGATTTCTTTCTAAACTACGCTTTTTCCACAAAAAAACGCATCTTTGGTTTTTTAGATTACCAACAATTGTATCATTTTCACATGAAAATACGGCTCAATACTGCGGATCATCTTAGCTTATCAAGAATATATGTTGCCCCCCTTTTTCTATTGCTTGAATGGGATTGGGAGTACAATTACCTGTTTTTGATAGCAGTCGTATGCTGGGCGATGTTGAGCGATTATCTGGATGGTTATTGGGCACGCAAAGAAAATTCGGTGTCCAATTTGGGCGCATTTCTTGACTTTACCGCCGACAAAGTTTTTGTAGCCACCGTCTTGGTCATGCTCACCCTCAAAGGCTGGATTCCTGCTTGGATGACCTTACTGATTCTTGGCAGGGAATTTTTGGTAATGGGTTTGCGGATATTTGCCGCCATTGAAGGACTCGCCGTACCCGCTTACTTTTGGGGAAAAGTCAAAACCGCTTTTACCTTTTCGGCTATCATGGGCGTGTTGGTTTGTGGTCAATTGTCTATCTGGAATTTGGATTGGGTACCATTTGATTTCTTGTGGGGCTTCACCTACGTTTTGCTGCTCATTTCCACCTTTTTGACCATTAGTTCAGGCTTTGATTATATTCGCAAGGTATTGGAGTATGTGACAAAGAAACGGGATGAGGCAGAATCTTAAGAAAACTCAAGTTCAAAACATAGGCGCAAAACTTCTTGAATAAAACGCATCTTAAGGTTTTAAAACCTCTCACTTACCCTCTCACTTACCCTCTCAAAAACCCACTCACCACTTCAAAAAATACCTTGGGCTGTTCCGCATGAACCCAATGTCCAGAATTTTCGACCACTTCAATTTTTGCTTTTGGGAAATGGGACGAAATCACTTCTCCCATTGTCTTCACTTCAATATACCTCGGTGAATTTCCACCTTTCACAAACAAAGCATCCCCTTCAAAAACATCAAAATCGGTCAGTGAATTCAACAAAATATTGGTATAATTGAAGTGAATCGCCTGCAAATTAAATTTCCATTCAAAACCACTCGGTTTCTTACGAGCCAAGTTTTTCAACAAAAACTGGCGCACGCCCTCCTCCTCTATCATCGGCTGCAAAACTTCATGTGCCTCCTTTCGAGACTTCAATTCATCAATGTTTATCTGAAAAAGTGCTTTGAAAATATCCTCATGTCCCGCAGGGTAATCCACAGGAGCAATGTCCACGACCACCAACTTTTCAATGCGAGAAGGATTCTCTACTGCAAATTGCATCACCGTTTTGCCGCCCATTGAGTGCCCAACAATGTGCGCCTTTTCGATGCCTTCCTCGTCCATCAGTTCCAACAAATCCTCCGCCATCAAAAAATAGTCAAACTCCAAACTATGTGGAGATTTGCCATGATTGCGTTGGTCGACCAAATACACTCGGTAATCTTCCGCAAACTTTCGCCCCAAAGTCTGCCAGTTGTCGAGCATCCCAAACAAGCCGTGTAAAATGATGATTACTGGCGCATCTTCTGCCCCAAGAGATTTAAAGTTTAATTGCATGGTTTTAATCTTTAATTACGAATCACTCCAAAATAAATTGACGAACATTGTTTCATAAGAAACTGGTATTGAAGTGTTTTTTTTAATTTTAACTCTTATTTTGATTTTCATTTATTTATTATGCGATTGCATAAATATATGATTGCGTAAGCCTTAATTCTCTATTCACAATTATTCGTTTTTCATTTTACTCCCTGTCTATTCAAAAATTAGAAAAGCACAAAACTAATTAATAATTTTGCCCAATGAGTGACTTTCTAAGAGTAATTCGATACATCCTTCCCTTCAAAGGATATGCACTGCTGAATATTACCTTCAATATTTTAGCCGTATTTTTTTCGCTATTTTCTTTGGTGATGGTAGGGCCTTTTTTGGAAATACTTTTTGAAACCAAAGAAGTAAACATTGCAGAAGCACCTGTTGTAGAATTATCCAATATCAAAGATTCTTTGGTAGATTTCTTCTACTTTCAGCTTCAAAGCATCATTGTCCAATATGGCAAACTGGACGCGCTACTGTTTATTTGCATACTGGTGGCGACCTTTATTTTCCTCAAAAATTTGTTCCGTTTTTTGGGCTTGTACTTTATGGCTCCCATCCGAAATGGAGTCATACGAGATATTCGCAATCAGTTGTTTACAAAAATCACCTCCTTGCCTTTGGGCTATTTCAGTGAAGAAAAAAAGGGGGATATATTGACCAAAGCTACTTCTGATGTTCAAGAAATTGAATGGAGTATTTTGAGTGTATTGGAGTCCACTTTTAGAGAACCTGTAGCCTTTGCAGCCTATCTGACTGCTATGTTGATGATCAGTCCCATGCTGACACTTTTCGTATTTACGATATTGCCTTTGACGGGAATTATCATCGCACAAGTCGCCAAAAGTTTGAAGAAAAATTCTCATGATGCTCAATCAAAATTGAGCTTATTGATGTCCATTATTGACGAAACCATTTCAGGGCTTAGAATTGTCAAGGGCTTCAATGCCATCCCATTTCAAAATAGAAAGTTCCAAAATGAGAACCAATCACATTTCGATTTGATGAACAAAGTTCTGCGTCGAAAAGATTTGTCTTCCCCACTTGCTGAATTTTTGAGTATATTAGTAGTCTGTATTGTGTTGTATATTGGAGGGCGCATGGTCTTGAATGGTCAAGGAGATTTACAACCACAAGGCTTTATCGTGTTTATGGTCATTTTCTCACAAATCATCCCACCTGCCAAGTCTTTTGCTACTGCCTTCTTTAATATTCAAAAAGGAATGGCATCTGTAGAACGGATAAACAAGATATTGGATGCCCACAATGACATTGAAGAAAGCATAAATCCGCAAGTGTTAAATAATTTTAACGAATCAATTACGTTTAATAAGGTGTCCTTCGCTTATGAACAACAGTTGGTGTTAAAAAATATTAACTTTGTAGTGAAGAAAGGTCAGATACTGGCTTTGGTGGGAGCATCTGGAGCAGGCAAATCAACGATTGCAGACTTGATTCCTCGTTTTTATGATGTAGGTGAAGGCGCAGTGATGATAGATGGTGTGGATATCAAACAATACCGTTTGGAAGATTTGCGAAAACTGATGGGAATTGTATCACAAGAAGCGATATTATTCAATGATACCGTTCTCAACAATATAGCTTTTGGAATCGAACGAAAGGTAGAGCTAAAAGAAGTCATCCAAGCTGCAAAGGTAGCTAATGCTCATGATTTTATTACGAAACTTAGCAATGGATATGATACCTTGGTTGGTGATAGAGGAAGTAAGTTGAGTGGTGGGGAGAGGCAAAGATTGACGATTGCGAGAGCGGTCTTGAAAAATCCTCCTATTTTGATTTTGGATGAAGCAACTTCTTCATTAGATGCGGCTTCTGAGAGATTGGTACAGGATGCACTTTTCAAATTGATGCAAAATAGGACTTCGATTGTGATTGCCCACAGATTGTCGACCATTCAGTTTGCAGACGAAATATTGGTAATGAAAAATGGTGCTGTTGTAGAACAAGGTACGCACCAAGAATTGCTGACAAAAGGAGGTACTTATGAACAGTTGGTTAAGCTACAAGCATTTTAATCTGCTGTTTTGAAGCCTATAAACAAGGAAGTATTTTCATGACCAATGATGGGTAAAAGAGACTGATTTTAAGGACGACTATTGAATTGAATGATTCAAAACTTGATTGATGTTGCCTTAATCCTTTTCATACATTTTCAAATAATTTTATTGAAATATACCATAGGAATATGAAAGAAAGATTTACTTTACTTGTTTTTGCCCTTTTACTTCAATGGCAGTTCAATGTAATTCAAGCACAAATTAGTATTACCGCAGATGATTTGCCCCATGCGGGATTAGAAGTTTCTACAACGGTCACACCATTACCTATTATTTCGGTTGGTCAAGCAAGCGACAAGGCACAAATTTGGAACTATACAAGTCTTGATGTAGCCTCTACACAAAGAGTTGTGTTCTCTCCTATCGAAGAAGATGACTTAATAGCGAGCGAAAACTTTCCAAATGCGTCTATGAAAAATAATTTATTGTCTGTATTTGGAGGTGGGAGTGATCTTTTTCCCATTGATATAGGTGGTGCGAACAGCTACTATACTCAAGACAATGAGGGCAACATACGCATCAGTGGAGTTAATTTAGATTTGGGAATTGATATTGATTCACTTGGTATTGATGTAGTCAATCTTATTGGAGACCCTGCTGATCCTTTTTATGCAGTTGGTGAATATGGAGACTCTTTCAACAGTGAAGGCAGTTATGAATATACTTTCACCATCGAAGTAGATACGCTTCCTCTTCCCGTTCCCGTTACCATTCGAATCCAAACAGATAGACAAACAGACATTGATGCTTTTGGGACTATGCAATTTTCTGGTGAGGACTATGATGTATTGCGCTACAATGAATTGACGGATGTAAATTTGTTTGTAGGAGTATTGTTTTTTGATGTTCCTATTTTTAGCTTTATAGATACAAGCTTTCAAGTTCCTGCCTACCGTTTTTATACGAAAGATAAGGGTTATCCATTGGCGAATGTGAGTATTGGAGAAGATGATTCAGGTGCATTTGCATCTTCGGTAGAATATCTTGCTGCTCTTGCCCCTGATCCAGTTGGATTCAGTTATGAAGTCAACTGCTTGAATACAGTATTTACCAATACTAGTAATGAGGGTGAATCTGTAGGAGGACCTCTTTTGTCTTCTTTTTGGGATTTGGGAGACGGTACGACTAGTAATCTAAAGGATGTTGTCCACAACTATGAAGAAGAAGGTACTTATGAAGTGTTTTTAGAGGTTGTTCACCAGAACGGTTCTGTAAATAGCTTGTCCAAGACGGTGGAAGTATCATGTGTTGATGTTGGTATAGAAGACTTGCCTCATGTGATGCACCGAGTATTTCCGAATCCTGTAAACGACATCTTGCACTTTGATTTTGAAGCAGATGCACTCAGTCACATTGACAAAATTGTTGTTTTTAATCCTTTGGGGCAACAAATCCATACCATAAGTAGTCTCAATGATAGTATCGTAAACTTAGATGTCTCCGATTGGAATGGAGGAGTTTATTTTTATGCATTGATCAGCAAAGAAAAAGGTACTGTTTTTGGAGATCGTTTTATTGTTCAGCACTAATATTTTTCAATTAGTTGTCAGAGATTAATTGAAAATCAGAAGAGATTCTTTTATTGAAGTAAAAATCTTCTGTGATTTTCTCCATAGTAATCTATCTTAGATTCTGGTATACAAACCCTACACGACTTTTCTCTTCCAAACCTAATGAATAGAATGAGCGCTTGATTTTCATATGCTCATTCTACTCATCTATGACTATTTTAAAAACACTCTAAACACAATTGACAATGAGGGGACTTTACTTGCGAAAACTACATGCAATTATCTATTTGATTGCATTTTTTGTCAGCACTTCATCTATCTATGCACAGGCAACTTATTTAATCTCAAATACGCCTACTACAGTTACCGACCCAATAGGGATATTTGTAGATGATGGTGGAAATGGTTTTCCTGGCACTTATTCCAATCAATTAATTACTGATCCTCAAATATTCACTATCTGCCCAGAAAATGCAGGTTGTGTTATTATGGACTTTTCTACATTCATTACCGAAAATGTCTCCAGTGTTCCTGGCTCAGGAGATATCTTGTACATCTATGATGGACCCGATACGAGTGCACCTCTTATTGGAGCTTACTCTGGGTCTTTGTTGAGTAGTGAAAACGCTTTTGGGCAAGTATTTGCAGGAAGTGGTTGCATGACTTTTCTTTTTGACGAAAGTGGAGGGTTCACTACCGTAGGCTGGGAAGCAGAATGGACTTCTTTTACCAGTACTTGTATTACCCGTTCGACACTTGATCCACCAGTAGATTGCGAAACAGCCATTTTGGTATGTGACGAAGAAACGCTAAACTACAACAGTAATGGTCCTGGAACAGAGGAATTGTTGACTGAAGGAATCCAAGGTTGTTTGACTACTGGTGAAACACAGTCAGCATGGTTTACAGTCAATATCAACCAATTTGCTCCTGGTAATATTCCTATGGAATTTACCATTGCTCCAAAACCAGGAGGATTAGATTATGATTTTGCAGTATTTGGACCTATTACTGACTGCGAAGACTTGGGATTTCCTATTAGATGCTCTTATGCTGATGATAATTTCGCAGGACTGTTAACAGGTTTAAGAAAATTGGAAACTGACTTTTCCGAATCCCCTCAAGTTGATGACAATGGAAATCCTGCAAATGGTTTTGTGGCTCCTATTAATGTCAACCCTGGTGAGACTTATTATATTGTAGTGAACAATTTTTCGGTCAATACTGTAGGATTTGATTTGTTTTGGGGAGACGATGTAATCGACAATGATTTATTGGATTGTTCGGTATGTGACTTTGCATTGATTATGCCCGATGATTTTTCAGTCTGTCAAGGTGAACCATTTGAATTAGATTTTGATATTTTCAAGGGTTCAGGCTTTTTTGATTATGACTGGTCAAGTGATCCTGCCATTTCATTTACTGGCAACAAACCCATTGAAGTTGATCCTGATTTAGATTTTAGTGGAGAAGTAACCTTCACTTTAATAGTCACAGATGAAGAGGTAAACAATTGTTTTCAAGAAGGTACAGTAACCGTTGATATTCAATCAGGATTCACATTCAACGATGCTACCATAGATCCACTGCTTTGTCCAGGAGACATTGCTACTGCGAACATAACGGGAGTTTTCCCAGATGATACAGAATTCACATGGTTGATTGGAGATGCCAATTACATCAGTGGAGATACAACTTCTACAGGCCCTGTTGATTTTACTTGGGATGCTGATGGAGATAAAATAATAACCGTCAATATACAACAGGGGGATTGCGGAAATATTCCCGTCGAATTTGAAACCAAAGTACTTCCTATCATCGAAGCTCCTGTCATCAGTTGCCCCTCCCCTCAAAGCGATTCTACTTTCTCATGGGTTCCTATTGATGCTGCAAGTAACTACCTCGTCACTGTCTTGGTCAATAATGTGGAAGTAGAGCAGTTTGAGACCTTCCAAACAAACTATACAGTAGAAGGAGCACAAGGAGAGTTTGTCACCATAACGATACTTCCTACTCCAGGAAATGGCTACTGTGACGGTGAATCAACTTCCATCACCTGCGAAATTGTAGGTTGTGCACCACCAGAGGGTTTTGATATTGTAGGGCTCAATAGCACTTATTGTGTCGAAAACAATGCCGTTCCTTTGATAGGGAATCCCGCTGGAGGAACATTCACTATTGGGGGCGAAGAAGCTACTTCCTTTGACCCAGGACAAACTGCCAATGATACCACTTATGTAGTGGAGTATTCCATTCTGGATGATTTGGGTTGTACCTTTACTTTACAAGACACAGTTGATGTCATAGGAGACATCAGTGCTGCTTTCTCCATGCCAGATTCTATTTGTACCGATGGTTTTGCCGTTGTAGAATATACAGGCAATGTAGGAGCAGATGCTACTTTCCTGTGGGATTTTGGAGATGGTATTCCTTCAACTACTACTGGTCCAGGCCCAATTGAAGTCAATTGGGAAAATCCAGGATACAAGGTAGTTTCTTTGTCTGTCTTTGTGAATGATTGTGAATCAGACGAAAACCCCAACAATCAATTCATCACTGTTCTTCAAGCGCCCATTATTCCTGATCTTTCCTGTGATCCAGCGGCAGCATCAGGAACTGCAAGTGTTATGTGGACAACCGAAGCAGGTCATATATACTACACCGACATTTACATCAATGGGAATCCGATTCCCTCATTCCCTACCACGGATGGTTTTTATACCTCCCCTACCCTCAACGACGGCGACACACTCTCTATGTATGTCTACTCAGAACTTGTAGGGCAAACTTTTTGTGGTCATAGTGATTCGGTTTATATAGAATGTATTGTGACAAGTTGTGTAGATACTCCTGTAAATATCACAGGCATAGACGAATCCTACTGTTTGGAAAATCAAGTAATCGAAATCTCAACTGATCCAATAGGTGGTATTCTAAGTACTTCCTCAGCAGGTTTGGTCGACAGCACATTTACCTTAGCCGATGCGGGAGCAGGCGAACATACCATCGTATATACTTGGGAAGATGAAAATGGTTGTCCCAACGACACCAGTTTTACCACCACCGTTTTCGAAGTACCAATAGCTTCTTTCAGCATCAGTGCGGATTCTTTATGTGAAGGATCTTCTGCTACAGTTACCTATGATGGCACAGAAGGAGCAGAAGGTTTTGTGTGGAACTTTGGCGAAGGTTTCTTAGATACCATTCCTCTCGGAAACAATTCTTATACTGTTACATGGAGTTCTACAGGAACGAAAGTCATTGATTTGAGCGTATCTGCAAATGGTTGTCCTTCGGCTGCCGTATCAGATAGTTTGGTCATCGTACCAGAACCTCAAACTCCCGTCATTACTTGTGGGCCTTCCACAGAAAATTGTGTCACCTTTGTATGGAGTGGCTCACCTGGAGACAGTGGGTATACGTTCAGTTTGTTGATTGTCAATCCTGATGGAACACAAACACTTGTACCAACCATACAAATTGACACAGTTGGCTATACCCGTTGTGGTTTAGAACCTGGCACAACAGTTAGAATCAACAATCTAACTGCTTTGGGGATCAATCCATGTGGCAATGCAGCCCCTGCTGTAAATGTAACCTGCGAGGCAATTGACTGCCAACAAACTTTAAGTATTGATGGCTTACCTGCCAATCTTTGTGCAGACGAAGCAGCAGCCAATTTCACCTTTGTAGCACCTG
>JBGCDY010000093.1:0-8202 GCA_045105835.1 Chitinophagales bacterium | reverse complement strand
ATGCGCCTCCTGGCAAATCTCCAGATTTGAGCCACTACATCAATACTTGGGTCAAAGACGTATTTGAAGCAAATAACGAAACCATCCGTCGTGATGCAACTTTGGCGTATGACTATGCAGGCTCAACAGGCTATGGTGGAGTAGATTTCGCAACAGATTTTGCTGCCGAAATTGAATTGGCTGCAAACGAAGGAATGGAAGCTATTTACAGCCGTAAATATGCGGGCATGGACATTGGCAAACGTGAAGAAGTAGATTTCTTGGGTACAAACGTTGGTACAAATTGGAGAATCATCCGTTATGCAGACGTATTGTTGATGGCTGCCGAAGCCAAAAACGAACAAGGTAAAACTGCGGAAGCAGAAGCTTTATTGAACCAAGTTCGTGACCGTGCACAAGTTGCTCAAAAAACAGGCTTAGACCAAGCTGCCATGAAACAAGCAATCATTGAAGAGCGAGTATTGGAGTTGTCAGGTGAAAGCCATCGCTTCTTTGACCTTGTTCGTTGGGGCTTGGCAGACGACTACATGGGCGCAACTTCCTTACACGGAGACCATCCTAAATCATTGAGTGGTGGTACATTCCAAACGGGTAAACACGAGTATATCTGGATTCCTGATAGTGAATTGAGTGCAAACGCCAATTTGAGTCAGAATCCTGGGTATTAGTGGATTGGTAATTGGTGACTTGTGATTCATGGTTTATTCTATCAATGACAAAAAAGAATGTGTCATATTGAAAATATCCAGTGAGTAAGGGAGATAGAAATAAATATGCTACGAAAATTTTAGGAAGTTATTTTTTCTTTTAGGAATGCAAAATTTTTAGCATAGCAGGGCTATGGTCAAAATTTTTAACGCATCTAAAAGGAAAAAGAACGAGTAAAATGCGTAGGCTATTATTTGCTAAATCCCTAATATCGATAAGTGTAATTTTTGCTCAAATGCTTGAGGGAAATCACAAGTCACCAATTAACTAATCACCAAAACAAAGCCCTTTCTGCAAAACACCATTTCTGAAAGGGCTTTATTTAATTTATTAGCGATAGAACACTGATTCAACTAATTATAAAAAAGAAAAAAATCAGCCCCAATCAGTTTTATCATTTCCATCAGCGTGCTATCCATATCCACGAACATCCATGAAAACTTCAAAAACAGCCCTGCAACTCCTCCTATTATTCCTCATCGGAATGACATGGAACGCTTGTGCTGAAAAAGAAGAAAGACACCTATTCCGTTGCATACCTTCAAGCAAATCAGGCATCACTTTCTACAACAACATCACCGAAACTCCCAACTTCAACATCCTCAACTTCCACTACATTTACAATGGAGGAGGCGTAGGCATTGGAGATTTCGACAAAAACGGACTCCCTGACCTTGTATTTTCAGGAAACCAAGTAGCTTCTAAAATCTATCTAAACAAAGACAAACTTCAATTTAAAGACATCACCGAAGAGGCCAATTTCCACCCAAAAGGATGGGCAACTGGTGTTTCCATCATAGACCTCAACGCTGATGGGTGGCAAGACATTTACATCAGCGTAGGAGGACTTCAATGTGAAGGCAACTGCAAAAACCAACTTTTCATCCACCAAGGTTTGAATAAAGACGGCATTCCACACTTCAAAGAAATGGCCGCCGAATATGGTTTAGACGATGGACTCTACACCCAACAAGCCGCTTTCTTCGATTATGATTCAGACGGTGATTTGGATGTCTATCTACTCCACAATGTCATCGACAAACGAGACAAAAGCGTGCCTTCTGACCAAAAATTCATCAACGAAAAATCCAAAGACCAACTCTTAGAAAATTTGGGTTTTGAGGTGACATCTCCGAAGCGAAGCGAAGAAGGTGTAATCTCAAAACCCAACAAGGCAAACCCCAAACCCTTCAAAGACGTTTCCGACTCCCTCGGAATCACCCACAGAGGTTATGGTTTAGGCATCACCCTCAACGATTTCAACGAAGACAATCTACCCGACCTCTACATAGCCAACGATTTTCTATCCAATGATTTACTCTACCTCAACAAAGGCATAGAAAACGGAAAGCACTTGGGTTTTGAAGAAGTCTCGCAGCAAAAATTAAAACACACATCCTACAATGCAATGGGCGTAGATGTAGCAGATATAAACGGGGATGCACTACCAGATATTTTTGTTTTAGATATGTTGCCCGAATACAATGAGCGTCAAAAAACGATGCTCGGTTTTATGAACTACAACAAATTCCTGCTTACCCTTCGCCAAAAATACACACCACAATTCATCCGAAACACCCTGCAAATTCACAATGGTTTTTTTGGGAATGAACTTCTTCCTTTCAGCGAAGTAGGTTATCTATCGGGCGTTTACAATACCGATTGGAGTTGGACACCTTTATTGGCGGATTTTGACAACGATGGCGACCGAGATTTGTTCGTCACCAATGGCTACGGCAAAGACATCACCGATTTGGATTTCATCAATTATAGCCAACAGCGCAGCCCATTCGGCACAAAAGAAAGCCAAGAAAAAGAACTCTACGATGTGGTCGAAAAAATGCATCCCATCAAAATGCCCAATTACATCTTTGAAAACCAAGGAAGTCTCAAATTCCAAAATCAAAGCGGCAATTGGCTCAAAAAACAAAACTCCATCTCCAACGGTGCAGTGTATGCAGACTTAGACCAAGATGGTGATTTGGATTTAATCGTCAATAACATTGACGAAACTGCGTACATTCTCGAAAACCAGTCCTCTAATAAAGAGGAAACCAAGAAAAACAATTTTCTAAAAATACAATTACAAGGCGCACAACAAAATCCCACTGCAATTGGAACAAGAATCCAGATTTGGGCAGAAGGGAATACACACACACACTTCCAATCCACCGTTCGTGGCTACCTTTCCTCCGTCGATGACATGGTTCATTTCGGTTTGGGAAAAGCTACAACGGTGGATTCCATGAAGGTTTTTTGGCAAAACGGGCAAATCAGTTTTTTGAAAGACATTGAAGCCAACCAAACCCTTCAAATCAATATGGAAACTGTAATACAAACAGCTTCCATTGCTGCAAAATCTTCAAAACCCTCCCACACTATTTTCACCCAAACCTCCAATTTTACCAACTACAAACACAAAGAAAATCCCTACTCCGATTTTGACGCACAGCCCCTTTTGATGCACCAACATTCCCGACAAGGCCCTTGTATCGTAGCTGCAAACATTGACGGAAAAGCAGGAGACGAAGTATTCATTGGAGGAGCAAAAGGCTTTCCCTCACAGATTTTCTACCAAAACGAAAACAGAGAATACCTACCCAAAGATTTACCCAATCCCGAACACGAAGACACAGACGCAGTTTTTTTCGACTTTGACCAAGACGGAGATTTGGACTTGTATGTGGTCAGTGGAGGCGTAGAATTCAAAGAGAATGCACCCGAATACCAAGACCGATTGTATTTGAATGACGGTAAAGGTAATTTCGCCCAAAATCCAAATATTTCAATTCCTGCAAAAACAAGTGGAAGTTGTGTTATTCCCAATGATTTCGACCAAGATGGCGACATAGATTTATTTATTGGAGGGCGAGTTCATCCACGAAAATATCCCCAAAATCCTCGAAGCTATTTGTTGCTCAACCACAATGGCAGATTCTTGGATTACACCAATAAATTAGCCTACTCATTGGAGAATATTGGAATGGTGACAGATGCCGTTTGGTCAGATTATGACGGAGACGGATGGGACGATTTAATCATCGTTGGCGAATGGATGCCAATAACCATCTTCAAAAATGAGCAAGGGCATTTCACCAATCACCAATTACCCGTCACGAACTACAAAGGCTTATGGAACTGCATCACAGCAGCCGACATAGACCAAGATGGCGACCCCGATTATTTGCTCGGTAATTTGGGCGAAAATTCCCGATTGAAGGCTTCTATTGAAGAACCGCTTGCACTCTACACCAAAGACTTTGACGGAAATGGAAGCCTTGACCCACTCATTGGGCAGTTCTTTTCAAACAAAGCAGGAGAACGAAAATCCTACCCGATTCATTCCCGTGACGATGTGATGAAACAGATTGTAAAAGTCAAAAGCCGCTATGTCAAATACGCCGAGTTCGGTGAGGTCACCTTTCCCGAATTAATGCAAAGTGAATTGGATTCAGGTGATTATTTGCAGGTCAATCACCTTCAATCTAGTTATTTGGAAAACAAAGGAAACGGTGAGTTTGAATTGAAGCCTTTGCCGCAAGCTGCTCAAATCGCTCCGATTCAAGATTTTTTGGTGGAAGACTTCAATGGAGATGGGCATTTAGATGCCTTGCTTTCAGGGAATAATTTCACAAGCGAAAGCAACAATGGTTGGTACGATGCCTTCAATGGTTTGCTTTTGCAGGGTGATGGCAAAGGAAATTTTGAAGCCATTCCTACTTCAAAGAGTGGTTTTTATGTGCCTTTCGATGGGCGAGATATTATACAAATCAAGGACCGAAATGGTCAAAAAACGATTTTGGTTGGACAAAATTCAAATGGTTTGATAGAACACGGATTTAACTGATTGGGCAAGATTTTCACTGATAAGTATAGAAAAATCAGTTCCTATCAGTTAAATCCATTCAATCAGTGTTCCATTCAAGTTAGCAGTGATAGAACACAGATTTAACTGATTAGACGAGATTTTCACTGATAAGTATAGAAAAATCAGTTCCTATCAGTTAAATCATTTCCATCAGCGTTCCATACTAATAGAACACGGATTTAACTGATTAGACATGATTTTCGCAGAAAAAAAAATCAGTTCTTATCTGTTTTATCATTTCAATCAGTGTTCCATCCATTTACACCAAGAAAAACATGACAAAATTTCCAAAAAATAGAGACACTTCAGGTAGTAGGCACTTCAAAAATGCCTGCTATCTAAGTGTTATTTGGATAATCATGCTAAACAGTTGTGAAACAAAAACACCCCTTTTCAAAAAACTCGATGCCAATCACACAGGCATACACTTCAAAAACGAAATCACCGAAGACAGCATTCACAACATCCTCAACTTCACCAATCTCTACACAGGTTCAGGAGTAGGAATTGCAGACTTCAACAAGGATGGACTACCCGATATTTTCTTGGGTGGCAATATGGAAAGCAGCCGTTTGTATTTGAATAAAGGAGGTTTGCAGTTTGAAGACATTACGCAAAAAGCAGGAATTGAGACGGATAGATGGGTGACAGGCGTGGCGATTGCAGATGTAAATGGAGATACTTGGCAGGATATTTACCTAAGTGTATCGGGAAATGCAAGTGCTGAAAAACGTAAAAACTTGCTCTTTATCAACCAACAAAACAATACTTTTCGAGAAGAAGCCGAAAAATATGGCATTGCAGATACAGCGCAATGCACACACGCCAATTTTTTGGATTACGACAAAGACGGAGATTTAGATTTTTTTGTTATCATAAATCCGACTGACTATAAGTTGTTTAATGTCAATAACATTCGCAAGAAAAAGGTGAAGGGCGAATCCCCTAGTACCGATAAACTCTATCGCAACAATGGAGATGGTACATTTTCAGATGTATCCGAGACATCGGGTATTTTGATTGAGGGGTATAGCTTAAGCTTGAATGTCAGCGACTTGAACAATGATGGTTGGTCGGATATTTACATCACCAATGATTTTTTGACCAACGATATTCTCTACATCAACAACCAAGATGGCACATTCACGAATCGTGCTGCTGAAATGTTGAAGCACCAAAGTTTTGCGAGCATGGGGGTGGATGTGGCGGACATCAACAACGATGGTCAGCCCGAAATCTATGTTTTGGATATGTTTCCAGAGGACAACTATCGCCAAAAGATGATAATGGGTAGCGATAATTACGACCGTTTTCAGTACATGTTGAAGACGGGGTATGAGCCGCAATACTCTCGAAATACGCTGCAATTGAACAATGGAGATGGGACTTTTTCGGAGATTGGGCAGTTGGCAAATGTGCATAAAACGGATTGGAGTTGGAGCGCATTGCTGGCAGATTACGACAACGATGGTTTTCGAGACTTGTTCATTACCAATGGTTTTCGCCGAGACTTGGGCGATTTGGACTACATCAACTACAACAATACCAACCCCTTTGGAGACCCCGAATCTCGCAAAAAAGACCACCTAAAGCGCATCCTCGAACAACCTGGCGCACAGCTCCCCAATTACGTTTTCAAAAACGAAAATGGACTCACTTTCTCCAAAAAATCGAAGGAATGGGGCATAGATGAATTGTCTTATTCTCATGGAGCAGCCTTTGCAGACTTGGACTTGGATGGTGATTTGGATTTGGTGGTCAACAATGTTTCACAGACCGCTTTTGTGTATGAAAACCAAAGTGATGTTTTGCAGAAAAACAATTTTTTAAAAATAGAATTGAAGGCAAACCGTCCTTTGATTGGTACAAAAGTTTGGATTTACTTCAATGGTGGAAAACTGCAATTTGCGGAATATACGCCTTATCGGGGCTACCAAAGCACAGTCGAAAATGGATTACATTTTGGATTGGGCGAAGCGATTGAAGTGGACAGTGTGAAGGTGGTTTGGACGGACGGGAGTGTTTCTAGGTTGGAGGAAGTGGCGGCGAATCAAGTATTGAAGGTAGAAAAGGAAAAAACGCAAGAGGGAAAAGAAAAGGTGAAATCTTCCGTAGGAACGGAGGAAGGTGTCATCTTTTCTGACATCGAAGCTAAGTCCAAAATGAAAGATTACACCTTTTCGTTTCCTCAAAGATGTCACCTTTCATTTTTCCATGCTTCCACAAAAGGATTTCACCTCCAATATTTACACAAAGAAGACCAACAGGTCGATTTTAAAAGCCAATTTTTGCTACCCCATCAACATTCCAAAATTGGCCCTCCCATTGCAGTCGGCGATGTAAACGGCGACGGGTGGGAGGATTTTTTTATTGGAGGAGCTGCGGGTTTTTCGGGTGTTTTTTTCTTGCAGAATGAGGGTGAAACGTTTAGCCAACAGCTTTTGAATCAAGACATCGAGAAAGAGGACACCGATTGTGCGTTTTTGGATGTGGATGGCGATGGTGATTTGGATTTGTATGTGGTCAGTGGTGGGGTGGTGTTTACTTCAAAAACAGAGATTTACCAAGATAGAGTTTATATAAATGAAGGCGGTGTTTTTACCAAAAATGAGAATGCCCTTCCTTCAATGCTTACAAGTGGTGGCTGTATGGCTGCCGAAGATTTGGACGGTGATGGCGTTTTGGATGTATTTATTGGGGGAGGAGTAGTGCCGAAGGAATACCCCACACTTCCCAGAAGTTACTTACTTGAAAACCAAAACGGTACATTCAAGGACATCACCCCAAAATCTTTGTCTGAAATCGGCATGGTCACGGCTGCAATTTGGACGGACTATGACCAAGATGGCGATAAAGACCTTATGCTTGTGGGCGAATTTATGCCAATTGTTGTTTTCGAGAATAAGCAAGGGCAATTATCTAATCACCAATCACGAGTTACGAATCACTCAAGCGGTTGGTGGAACAGCTTGGTAGAGGGTGACTTTGATGGAGATGGCGACATGGATTATTTGGCTGGAAACTTGGGCTTGAACACCAATTTTCGGGCATCTGTTGAAGAGCCTGTCTGTGTGTATGCCAATGATTTTGACAAGAATGGAAGTCTTGACCCTGTGTTGTGTCAATACATTGAAGGGAAGGAATATCCTTTGCCTTCAAGAGACAAATTGATTGCCCAAATTCCGCCTATCAAAGTGCGCTTCAATGACTACAAATCGTATGCGGAAGCAACTTTTTCGGAGCTTTTCAAAAGCCCTGAAAAGAAGGGAATGTTGGTATTGAAGGCAGAAACTTTTGAGAGTGCGTACATCGAAAATTTGGGAGATGGAGAGTTTGCATTGAAGGCTTTGCCGCTTAAAATGCAGTTGGCTCCTTTGAATGATTTTTTGGTGGAGGACTTCAATGGGGATGGTCATTTGGATGCTTTGGTCATTGGTAATTCCTATGCGACCGAGGTTGGTATTGGACGATATGATGCTTTTACGGGGGCATTGATGTTGGGTGATGGTGCGGGAGATTTTGAAGTTTTGCGAGGGGCGGAATGTGGTTTTTTGGCGGATAAGGATGCGAAGTCTTTGGTGAGAGTGGAATTGAAGGGAGGAGCGTTTTTATATTTGGTAGGAAAT
>JBGCDY010000092.1:0-7369 GCA_045105835.1 Chitinophagales bacterium | reverse complement strand
GCTGTGTTTGGTTTGGGTTTTCCTCCATTTAGAGGAGGTCCTTTCCGCATGATTGACGATTGGGGCGCAACAGAAGTCGTGCGCTTGCTCGAAAATTTGGCGGAAAAACATGGAGCAAGATTCACACCTGCACCTCTATTGGTCGAAATGGCAGAGGCTGGAAAGTTGTTTTATTAGCGAGTCAGTAATTGGGGTTAATGTTTTGATAATAAGTAATTTGAAGCCTCATCTTTCACCTATTCAAAAAATAAGTTCCGAATCTGAAATCTTCAAACATCTAAACAGAAGGTAGTTTTTCATTTTGATTCTTATTTTAATTTTCATTCTTTGCTTACTCCAAATAAGTATTTCTCACCAAGTAACTTTGGGTGTGAATCCTGATTGGATGGGTCAAATACCAACTCATGAAATTTTGAAAGCCTTTTCTACCTTCAAGGGTTTGTATCCAAATATTGTAGTCTCGGATATTGGCTTGGTTGAAGAGCCAATAATTGTAGGCTTCAAAATGTCCTGAAGTCACCAATTCTTCGTGGTAGGTATAGAGAGGAGTCGGGTAAGTGCTGCTGAAACCTTGTTGCCACAACTCCAAAAAACGTTGTCGGTATTTGATGGCAGATTCAATTTGGTTGAAACGAGCAGTGCTTTGTGGCTTGTTTCTTTTCAAAACTCCTTGAAGTTCGTAATGCCCCTTTTCAAAAGGATTTTTCTTGACACGTTTCAATAAAAGCTCTGGCGTGTTGAGGCTGTCGTTGATGAGGGATGAGTAAGTATCCAAAACGAGTTTTGCCATTTCATTGAAGCGGTCGCCACCATTTCGTTCGATGTTCATAAACAGTTCTCCATAAAGCAGTGTCCATAGAGGTTCGTTGGAGGTAGCGTACACCTTTGCAGCCCAATAATAATTGTCAGCATGATTTGGGTCGACTTTGATTCCTTTTTCCCATTTTTCCAAAGCCACCTGTGGTTTTTTGCGCAGTAATTCTATCACTCCCCAATCGAAATACAATTCTGCCTCTGTAGGATATTGTTTTAGTGCTTTTTGTAAAATATTGACACTCTGATTGTAATCGCCCTTCAAATCATAAGCATTGGCAAGAAGGCGGTAGTATTCTAATTTTTCGGCAGGTTGTTGGATGATGGACTGGAGGTGTTCGATGGCATCTGAAAATTTGCTTTGGCGGTAATATGCGAGTGCAAGTTGGTAGCGATGCTCGTCGTTTTTCGGGGCTTGTTTGTGTGCTTTTAGGTAGTATTTCGCTGCCTCTTTGTAATCCCCTTTTTCCATGTATTGTTGGGCAGTGCTGGCAATTTTTGAAGCTTCCGTTTCTTGGGCAAAACAGAAAATATTGGTCAATAGGAACAATAGAACACAAGCAAAGGCGGGTTTGAAGTATGCAGGAAAAATATTGAAGTACATCGTTTATAGACTTTTATTTGGAGGCTGCAAAGGCGAATGCCTAAAAACTTCCTGTGCAAAAAAGATAAGATGACTTGGGCAGATTAAGGTTGGTAATTCAAATATAAAATCAAATAACCATTTGAAAGTAAACAAATTGAGCTCTATAAATAGTTGATTTACTATTTACAGAACTCAATTTACACTTTTGCCCATAAAATTCCATGAAATATTTCTAATATGACAAAAAATGGAGGAAATTATTGGATAACCTGTTTGGTTTTGGAAAGGCAAACAGGTTATCCAATGATTTTACTCGTTGATTACTTGGGGAGGCAATTTTTCCTTCAAATATTCCGCCGTATAGGAGTTTTCGACTGCTATTAAGCCTTCTGGTTCTCCTTGGTAGAGTAAATATCCTCCTTCGTCACCGCCATCAGGACCCAAATCTATGAGCCAATCAGCTGATTTGATGATGTCCATATTGTGTTCGACAATCACAATGGTATGTCCACTTTCGACGAGCGCATTGAAGGCTGCCAATAGTTTTTTGATGTCATTGAAGTGAAGACCTGTAGAAGGTTCGTCAAAAATAAATAGAATGGGATTGTTGGAGCGTCCTTTGCCGAGGTAAGAAGCCAGTTTTACCCTTTGTGCTTCCCCACCACTCAAGGTACTGGAAGATTGTCCCAATTTGACATAGCCCAAACCTACATCTTGAAGCGGTTGTATTTTATTGACTACTCCAGAAGTTTCTTTGAAAAACTCGATGGCTTCGTCTACACTCATTTCCAAAACATCGTGGATGCTTTTGTCCTTGTACTTTACGTCAATAACATCGGGTTTGAAGCGTTTGCCTTCACATTCTTCGCACTTCAATCTTACATCTGCCAAAAACTGCATTTCGATGGTTACATAACCTTCTCCTTTGCAGGATTCGCAGCGACCGCCTTCCACATTGAAGGAGAAGTGCTTGGGTTTGAAGCCATTTACTTTTGATAAATGTAGATGGGAGTATAAATCCCGAATGGCATCGTAGGCTTTGATATAAGTCACTGGATTGGAGCGAGAAGAACGTCCCAATGGGTTTTGGCTAATCAGCTCTATTTTGGATAAACTATCCAAATCACCTGTGATTTCTTTGTGTATGCCTGGTGCATTCCCCGCTCCATCAAAATGGCGCTTGAGGGAAGGATATAAAATATCTTTGACCAATGAGGTTTTGCCCGAACCACTTACGCCTGATACAACGGTGATGGCGTTGAGAGGGAAAGTTGCGGAAATGTCTTTGAGGTTGTGGTGGCTCGCATGGTGTATGGTGATGGAATTGATAACCTTACGGCGATGCTCTGGAATGGAAACTTCTTTTCTACCCAATAAATAATCTGCGGTGAGGCTGTCTTTGCTGTCCAATAATTGTGAAGGATCTCCTTCAAAAATCACTTCACCACCCAAATGCCCTGCCATTGGGCCCATGTCGATGATGTAATCGGCATTGCGGATGATTTCTTCTTCGTGTTCGACGATGACAACTGTATTTCCCAAATTTCGCAACTCCTTCAATACCTGAATCAACCGTTGGGTATCTCTTGGGTGTAATCCAATACTGGGTTCGTCCAAAATATACATAGAATTGGTCAGGTTGCTGCCCAAACTACGGGTTAAGTTGATGCGTTGGGTTTCGCCTCCTGAAAGGGTACTGGATAAACGGTTGAGGGTCAAATAGCCTAAACCTATGTCTTTCATGATTTTGAGGCGGTTTTGTACCTCCAATAAAATACGCTTGGCAACCTCTCTTTCGTATTCGTTCAGTTCGATTTGGTCAAAAAAGAAATGGAGTTGTTTGATGGGCATCAAAACCAAGTCTGCAATGGACTTCTCACTGATTTTTACATATTGAGCGTCTTTTCGTAGGCGTGTGCCTTTGCAGTCTTTGCAGAGGGTGCGTCCTCTGTATCGAGAGAGCATGACACGGTATTGAATTTTGTGACTGGTCTGCTCCAACATTTTGAAGAAGTCATCGAGTCCTTGGAAATATTTATTGCCTTTCCACAACAAATCGTACTCTTCTTCGGTGAGGTCTTTAATCGCTCTGTGAATTGGGAAGTCAAACTTGTGGCTATTTTTAACCATTTCGTTTTGGTACCATTTCATTTTTTCGCCTCGCCAAGATACAACTGCTCCTTCGTAGATGGAAAGGTTGCGGTTGGGGATGACCAAGTTTTCGTCAATGTCTATCACATGACCAAAGCCTTCGCAACGTTTGCAGGCTCCATAGGGGTTATTGAAGTTGAAAAAATGGGCATTGGGTTCTTCAAATGAAATGCCATCCAATTCAAAACGACTATTGAAGGTGCGTGTTTCTTTGTCAATTACTTCAACAATACAATCGCCCATGCTTTCAAAAAAAGAAGTCTGGGCAGAATCAGCTGCTCGTGAACGGGTATCTTCGTCATAACGAACCACAAGACGGTCAATTAGGATTTGGATATTGTGAACAAGTGCATTTTTTCGGAGCTTGACTTCTTCAATTCGAGTTAATTTGCCGTTAATAGCAATTCTTGTGAATCCTTTTTGCAGTAAAACAGCAAGTTGTGCTTGTGGTGTTCTACCATCCTTCACTTCAAAAGGAATAAAAACCTGGACTTTACTACCTTCTTCTAAAGAGAGAATATAGTCCACAACGTCCGAAACGGTATGTTTTTTGACGATATTTCCAGAGGTAGGAGAGTAGGTCTTACCAGCACGAGCGAACAGAAGTCGAAGATAATCGTATATTTCTGTAAGGGTGCCAACAGTTGAACGAGAAGTGCGGGTAATGACCTTTTGTTCGATGGCAATTGCAGGACTGATTCCTTTGATGTAGTCCACATCGGGTTTGTCCATACGCATCAAAAACTGACGGGCATAAGAGGATAGACTTTCTACATAGCGTCTTTGTCCCTCAGCATACAAAGTGTCAATGGTCAAAGAGGATTTTCCTGAACCGCTTACGCCAGTCACGACCACCAATCTATTGCGTGGAATGACAACGTTTACATTTTTCAGGTTGTGTACTCTTGCCCCTTTGATGATGATATTTTTCTTGGGATCGGCAGTTTCAATATTTTTTATCATATATCTTACAAAAAAATGAAGGGACAAAGTTACCTTAATAAACTTCAAAATCAACATCAAAAGAAGATGTTCTGATTAAATTGTTGTTAATTTAATCAGAAAAATAATTAGGTAAAAAACATTGAACTAAGTAGTTGTAATTAAAAAAGTAAATTATTTTGGGGCGTATGCATCCTTTTACCCAATCTTTCAGTCTATGGCTATATAGATGTACGATTGATGGAAATAAAGAAAGAAGCAAAAAGTCGTCTAAAGTTCATTTTTTTTAAAAACAATAGGCAACCATTTTTAATTTCGATTAAATATTTTTACTTTTGTTTTGTACTTATGTTTATAATTTCATTTCTTCACAAAAATACGAATGCTTATAGGTTCAAAAACTCTACACTAAATTTTAAACTGTAACTTGTGTAAACTGCGGGAAAAGAGTAGGTTATCTTCTCTTGACCTTCACCCAAAATAATTATTACTATGGATTTGCACGGAATTAGTGATAGAGGATTGGTCAAAATGTACATGACCGGGAACGAGCATTCTCTCGCCGAATTAATTCGCCGTCATCAAGAGAAGGTCTATACTTCCATTTTTATGTTCGTAAAAGACGAAGTCTTAGCCGAAGATATTTTTCAAGATACCTTTATTAAGGTAATTGAAACTCTTCGAAGAGGCAAGTATTACGAAGATGGGAAGTTTTTACCCTGGGTCTTAAGAATTTCCTACAACCTCTGCATTGACCATTATCGAAAGGTAAAACGTACGCCAACAATTACAAATAGCGATGGCTACGACATTTTCAAATTTTTGAAATTTGAAGAGGAGTCACCTGAGAAGATAATGATTAAGAACGAGACCCATACAAAGGTGCGTAAATTGGTCGAACAATTGCCTGTGGAACAAAAGGAAGTAGTGATTCTTCGTCATTACGCTGATCTAAGTTTCAAAGAGATTGCTAAAATTACAAATGTTAGCATCAATACAGCTTTGGGACGAATGCGTTACGCCTTGATTAACATGCGTAAAATGATTACAGAAAAGCAAATTCTTCTTTAGCAGAAATTCTTAGGTGTCTTAACAATAAAGAGAGATTAGGCTGCGTTTTATAGGCGATTAAGTGAATCGTAATCTATTAAATCGAGTAACCCTCTCTAAATATTAACGCCTATGTATCAACAATTTACACAAGAAGACCTTATTCGTTACTGGTATAATGAAGTTAGTCCCGAAGAATGCAAATCTATAACAGAGGCACTCAACGTGAATTGGGAATTGAAGGAGCAGTACGAAGAAATACAAGCAACTTTTGATGTTTTGGATAAAGTAGTAATGAGAAAACCTAACTTATCTTCTATTAAAATAATCATGGATTATAGTCAAAAGACTCAAGCGATGGAGACTCAATGTTGATGTTCTCGCCTCGTTTCTCCGAATGAATATTATAAAATTATTCAAAGGCTGTAAAGTGTTTTAAGAACAACTTTACAGCCTTTTTGCGTTTTTACTCAACTATTTTAATCTTTTGGGGTTATCTCGTATGGTAAAGTCTACGAGTAAAAAAATGTATCAAACACTATAAAAGTAGCTTTTTCCCCTAATTAAAGCACAGATGGTTGATTGTTAGTTAATAAATAATGTTTTTTTAATTTAAATTATTCCTTAAAACAAATAAATTTCAGATAAAAGTTTACTTATTTTACCCCTAACTTGATTTAACATGCCCCTAACTACTAAAACACTCTATGATTGTTTCTTAGAGAGCAATCGTATATGTACAGATACCCGTCAAATAAAACTCAATGATTTATTTTTTGCACTCAAGGGTCCCAATTTTGATGGAAACATTTATGCGTCCGAAGCCCTCAAAAAAGGCGCAGCCTATGTTGTAATTGATAATCCTGATTACCAAAAAAATGAAAAATGCTTGTTGGTGGAAGATAGCCTAAAGGCACTCCAAGATTTGGCAACTTATCACCGAAAACAAATAAATCCTACCTGTGTGGCGATTACAGGAAGTAATGGCAAAACGACAACAAAAGAACTGGTCAAAGCTGTATTGTCAAAAGCTCATAAAACACAGGCTACTATTGGAAACCTAAACAATCACATTGGGGTACCCCTTACCTTGCTCTCATTAGAAGCTGATACAAAAATGGCTGTTATTGAAATGGGAGCGAATCATTTGTATGAAATTAACCTATTGTGTAGCATTGCATTGCCAAACTTTGGTTTGATTACCAATATTGGCAAAGCTCATCTTGAAGGTTTTGGTGGACTCAAAGGCGTGGCAAAAGGGAAGGGAGAATTATTTGATTTTTTGGATACTTCTGGTGGACACTCTTTTTTGAACATGAATGATTTTCAAGTTTCAAAAATCGGATATTTTATCCAAAATGCGTCTACTTATGGAAGTGGAGCTTGGTACAAAACGGATGTAAAGTTGGTCTCTGCAAATCCTTTTTTGAAAGTGGCTTGGCATACAAAGTCAGGTGATATCATAAATATACAAACACAATTAATTGGAGAATACAATCTGGACAATGTAACGGCTGCTATTGCAGTGGGAACTTTCTTTCAGGTTTCGTCTGATGATGTGCGAGACGCTATTGAAGCTTATAAGCCTGTGAACAAACGTTCTCAAATTATTAAGAAGGGTAGCAATACCATTGTTTTGGATGCTTACAATGCCAACCCAACAAGTATGGAAATGGCTCTGAAAAATTTTTCTAAAATGAAGGCGGCACATAAAGTGGCGATTTTGGGAGATATGCTGGAAATGGGCAAAGTAAGTAAGTTGGAACATCAAAAAATCTTGGACTTGGCTGCTTCAATGGATTTGACAAAAGTGGTGGTAGTAGGAGA
>JBGCDY010000091.1:0-3870 GCA_045105835.1 Chitinophagales bacterium | reverse complement strand
CCTCCGAATTGGTGGACTGGCATGAAACACCACCAAATTCAGCTCTTGGTTTATGGGGATAAAATAGGTGATTTGCAGCCTGTCATTGAATACCCAAATGTGGTATTGAAGGAAGTTATCAAAGTTCAAAATCCCAATTATCTTTTCTTGAATATAGCCATTGAAGCAGGTGTTGAAGCAGGCGAAGTCAGTATTGATTTTTACAAAAACAAAGAGAAAACTGCCAGTCATGTTTTTCCAATATTGAAGCGAAACAATGTGAAAATTGAAGGCTTCAATACTTCAGATGCGATTTACCTCATTACCCCCGACCGATTTGTGAATGGAAATGAGGCAAATGACAGCGTTGAAGGGATGAGGGAGAAAGTCAATCGAGACTTCAAAGGAGGACGACATGGAGGAGACATCGAAGGAATGCGCCAAAGCTTGGATTATATCAAAGATTTGGGCTTTACAGCTATTTGGTTGAATCCCTTATTGGAAAATGACATGGAGAAGTATTCTTATCATGGATATTCGACGACTGATTTTTATAAAGTAGATGCCCGTTTTGGGACGAATGAAGAGTACCAAAAACTGGCAAATGAGGGGAGAGAAAAAGGTTTGAGTTTGATTATGGATATGATTGTGAATCACTGTGGTTCAGAGCATTGGTGGATGAAAGATTTACCTTCCGAAGATTGGATCAATCAGTGGGAAAGTTATACTGAAACGAATCACCAAAAGACGGTATTGCAAGACCCTTATGTGTCGGACGCTGATAAGAAAACCTTTACGGACGGATGGTTTGTACCGACCATGCCCGACCTCAACCAACGCAATGAAATGATGGCGAAATACTTGATTCAAAACAGTATTTGGTGGGTAGAATATTTGGGTTTGTCGGGTATTCGGATGGATACCTATCCTTATCCCGATATGGAATTTATGGCAGATTGGACGGAGGCAATGATGGCGGAATATCCAAACCTAAACATTGTGGGAGAGGAGTGGTCGGAGAATCCTGCCATCGTATCTTATTGGCAGAAAGGCAAAAAGAATGCAAATGGCTATACTTCGGAATTGAAGAGTTTGATGGATTTTCCTGTGCAAATGGCGATGGCGAAAGCTTTGGTCGAGGAGGAAAACTGGGGGACAGGTTGGATAGAATTGTATAAAGCTGTTGCCCAAGATTTTTTGTATGCCGACCCAATGAATTTGGTCATTTTTCCAGACAACCACGATATGCCTCGATTTTATGCACAAGTGGGAGAGGACTTGGATTTGTTCAAACAAGGTTTGGCTTTTGTGGCGACGATGCGTGGAATTCCACAGATGTATTATGGCACTGAAATCTTGATGAACAGCCCTGCAAACCGAGATGATGGATTGATTCGCAGCGATTTTCCTGGTGGTTGGAAAGGCGATAAGGTGAATGCCTTTACCGACAAAGGCTTAACCAAAGAACAAAAAGAGACGAAAGCCTACCTCAAAAAACTACTGCAATGGCGAAAAACGGCTACCACTGTTCATACAGGCAAATTGAAGCATTTTGTGCCGAAAGATGGCATATATGTTTATTTTCGTTATCAAGATGAGCAGAAAGTGATGGTGGTTTTGAATAAAAATGAGACTGCTACAAAGCTTGATTTGCAGCGATTTGCCGAAATGTTGGAAGGTGAAACACAAGGAAAAGAGGTGATGACTTCAAAGGTGTATTCCTTGAAGGATAGCCTTGAAGTAGGAGCGAGGGCGGCTTTGATTTTGGAGTTGGAGTAGCTTATAAATGAAATATCAGAGTGAGTACTCTACAGGAATTGAACCACAAAAGGATACAAAACTTTGTGCCTTTTGTGGTTTAGAAATTAAAGTTTACTGACTAAGTAATGCTCAAAAAATAAGTTCTTCATTTGAAATTTTCAACTACCTGAACAAGAAGTGGTTTTTTCATTTTAATTCTTATTTTCATTCATCACTAAGCCCTTCCAATGCCTCCATCGTTGGCTCAATCAAATTTGCTTTTTTACCACAAATATCCAAGGCTTTTTGCGCTCCAATGATGTCCTTCAATCCATTGCCCGTATTCAAGACCACAATTTCATCTTTCGCATCAATCCATTTTTCTGCCACTGCCTTCAACAAACCAGCATAGGCTGCTGCTCCCGCAGGTTCGGCAAAAACGCCTGTTTGGGCAGCCAATTCGGGAATCGCTCGCAGAATCTCCTCATCTGTCACAGTCATAAACATTCCTTTGGAAGCCACGACTGCGTTCATTGCTTTGAAGCGGTCTCTTGGTAAACCTGCCGAAATACTGTCCGCCACTGTATGGGCTGCAATCGGCGGTTTCTGTTGTAAATCTTCTCCCTTTTGCCAAGCTTCGGTGAGGTAATTGCTGCCTTCTGCTTGAACACCCATCAATCGAGGCATTTTTTCAATCCAGCCCAATTCGTACAAATCTTTGAAGCCCTTGTAAACGCCTCCAATAATGCAGCCATCTCCCACACTCACAAAAACCACATCGGGAGCTTTTCCACCCAATTGCTCAAAAATTTCATAACTGACCGTTTTTTTGCCCTCGGTCATGTAAGGGTTGTAGCCCGTATTTCGGTTGTACCAACCATACTTTTCTGTTGCTTGTAAGCACAACTCAAAAGCAGCGTCATAAGTGCCTTTGACCAGCATCACTTCCGAACCACAAACCAACAACTGCGCTATCTTGGCAGCAGGTGCTGACTCAGGAACAAAAATCACGTTTTTCTGCCCCACTCCTGCACACAAACCACTCAAAGCTGCTGCGGCATTGCCCGTACTTGCTGCGGTACTTACTTCATTCCCCAATTCTTGTGCCTTGACAATCGCAATAGCCGCCGCTCTATCCTTGAGCGAAGCAGTCGCTTGCCGCCCTTCATCCTTGACCCAAACTTTGGACAAACCCAAACTTTCTGCCAGTCGTGAAGCATCGTAAAGGGGAGTGCCTCCAACGTGTAGTAAAGGTGTTTTGCTGTCTGCTGCAATGGGTAAAAGGGCTTTGTACCGCCACATGGAAGTGTCACGGTTTTGAAGCCATTTGGAGGGATTTGTCTGTTGGCGAATATAATCGTAGTCATAGACTACCTCCAAAATACCTTTATAGCCATGCTTTGGACAAACATACTCCACCTCATTGGGTTGGTATGTTTCACCACAAATCAAGCATTGAAGGTGTTTTATTTGTGTTTTCATGTTTTGATATCTTTGTGTATTGATGTGTTTGTAGGGGCGTTCTGCTAAAACGCCCCTACAAATACATGAAAATATCCAATTTTTTATCCTCTCTCAGTCCAAGGGGCTGGCAAGAATCCTCCAATTTGGGTTCCTGCTCCTTGCTCAACTGCTAATTTTTGAAGCAAATGCGCCAATGCCATGTCTAAGATTCCCAGTCCAAAAGGGCTGTAAATGTGTAGCTTTTTGTCAGGATTGAAGGGCGCAGCATCTCCATTGAAGATGTCACCAATGGATGTACGGATAAAATCTCGGCTACCCGATTGTTGTTCTGCCAAATGTAAGGAAGTGTTGTTACTACAAACTTGGTCAATATCATCGACCACATTGTCCGCAGGCAAAATCACATCTTCAGTCAAATCCCTCAAAGAAGTATGCAAAATCACTGCATCAGGTAAATGTCCTTCTACATTGGAAACGAAAGGCTTTACAGCCGTTGTACCAAAAGCAATAATGGGTGCATTTGCCAACAGTGCTTTGAAGTCTCCTTCAATATGAACTGTCACATCACTCTTCAAAGTCAATACTTTGGCTTTGAACTGTTCCGCTCTTTCTTTGCTCAAATCCAATAGGTGAACCGCAGAAATGGAAGGGTATACTGCAAATAAAAACCGAAGGGTTTCGTAATTA
>JBGCDY010000090.1:0-4812 GCA_045105835.1 Chitinophagales bacterium | reverse complement strand
TTTTTTGTCCATTATCGCTATGGCTTTGTATGCTTTGAGTTATGGCACACTGTTTTATGCGGATAAAATAATGACCGATATTTATGTGGCTTTTGCAGCTTTTGGAGCGATTGTCGTGTTGTTTCACCAAAAATACATCAGCACTTCAAAGGCTTCTTTTCATCATGCCTTGTTTTTTGCAGTGCTTTTGTTCATCGGCTTACTTGCCAAAGAAACCATCGTTTTCTTCATCCCCGTTTTAGGTGTGCTTTTTTTGTCGGATGTTTTGCAGCGAAAAAATATACAGTTTTGGGTTTACAGTGCTGCAATTGGGTTCGGGATTTTGGTTTTGTATTTTAGCTTTATTCACCTGCAAACCAATAGTTTTCTACACCGTTTTGAAGCCATTGTCGCCAATTCCTACTTCAATCCTTGTAGTTATGACCAGCTGCCTTTTGAATTACTTTTGAAGCGAATTACCTATGAGTTGTTTTTCGTTTTGATACGGTCGAGTAGTGTTGCTATCTTATTTTTTGTCATTGCTGTTTTTTCCACGCCTCTCGTCAAACTTTGGCGGATGCCCGATGCCTATTCCTACTTTTGCAGTGTGAGTTTGTTGACCTTTTTGTCCTCTTATTTCATGACAACATCGCCGACCTCTTATGTGCCGATGTGCCCTGATTTTCGACATTTTTTGTACCTCTCACCTTTGTTTGCAGTAGTGGCTGCGCCTATAGTCTATCAGTTTTTTGGAGAACGAAAATACCGTCATGGCATTCTTTTTTTGACCCTTGCATTTACCTTTCTGTGTTTTGATGGTCAATACGAAAACCGCCTTTACACCTATTTACCTTTTGCAATATTGGTGTTGATTCGCTACTTTTTGCCCCAAGATTCGTCTCCAAGAAGTAGTCGTTTTTTGATGGTGGCTTTTACTGCAATGCTTTTTTTGCAGCCCATACAATCGGCTCAATATGCTCATTCTCTCAATTATCAAACACAAAAAGACTTAATTTACAAACACTTCAATTCTTCTTCCACTAAAAATTTGGTCATTAGCAATACGGTGCAAAGAAATTTTGGAGATTACTATCTTCAATTTGATAAAAATGCTTCGACAAAATTTATTCGATACGAGGACCTGCAAATGGAAACAATAGACAGTACAACAAAGGTTTATGTACTAACAAACTGGCTGACCCGTTCTTTGAGTGGATTGAAGTCAGAAAAATTGCCGCCTTATGTACAGCAGATTCCTGAATCTTTCAATAAGGTTTTTGAAGAGAAGGGCGTGAGTTTGTTTGAGGTAAAGGATAGGAAGGAGTTGGTGATTGGTGACTTGTAATTTGTGACTTGTGACTTGTGAACTCGCAACTCGTAAATTAAAAAACTAAATTTTGTAAATTTATCAGAATCTCCTGTGAAGATGTTTTGATTACCCTCTAAAATTTTTAGCTGCAATATGTATAAAATTATTTCGATTAATCTATTTTTTGTGCTTTGTATATATGTTTGTTCTTGTTCTCCAAAAGTATCTAAGTCATTCATTACAGGCAAAGAGGTCGTTACAAAAGAAGGAGCTTCAAAGAGTCAGTTTCCTGTACCTAAGTTTCCGATGAATCAGAAAGTGTGTGGTGATTTTTTGGATTATGCGCCAGATTTGCAGCACATGGACCATACTCCAATGCGTTTGGTACGCATCAATTTGCATTTTGTGGACAGTCCTGAAGGAGGAGTCAATTTTACGGAAGAAGAAGGGATAGAATTTGCCAAGTGCATTGTGGAAATTTCCAATAAAAAACTCTTGAAAAATGCAAAAATGAACCTTCCTGCAGATAATGACACTCCTGTATTGCCTGCTCAATACCAGTATGTTTTGACAGGAGAAGAAGACAATGATTCGGACAGTGGGGTTTATTTTCACAAGGATGAACGGCTGTTTCAATCCAACAAAAAGGGCGGGAAATACAGTCTTTTTTCACAAGAGCAATACAATAAATTTGGAGCTCGAAAGGGGGAAGTCATCAATATCTTCTTTTTGGAACATCATCCAGATAGCATAAAATCAAGCACTTACAAGGCTTCTGGAGATGGCGTGGGTACTCCGAGATGGGTAAAAGTAGTTGGGGCTTGTATGGTGCATCATGACAATCCAAAGATGACCATTCGTCAAATTGCGGATAATTTTTCGGGTGTTTTCAACCATGAAGTGGGGCATTCTTTGGGTTTGCGACATACTTGGCGGTCGAATGATGGTTGTGAGGATACGCCCGAAAGCCCAAACTGTTGGAATGTGGACAAGAATGCTGAAAATTGTAATGAAATCGGCAAGGTTTCCAATAATATGATGGACTACAATGCTTGGCGGTCTGCCATTACGCCTTGTCAAATCGGAAGGGTTCACCACAAATTGGCAAGCAAGGGTTCTGTTCAGCGAAAACTTTTGATACCTACTTGGTGTGATTATAAGCCAGAAGCTGCCATTCGTATCAAGACGGGAGAACACATTGTTTGGAAGAGTGCAAAGGATTTGGAAGGGGATGTCATTATTGAAAACGGAGCAAGTCTGACGCTGCAATGTAGTTTGTCGCTCCCTGCAAAAGCTAAAATTTTGGTGGCTTTGGATGGTAAATTGATTTTGGATGGAGCGACTGTTACCAATCTTTGTGGGGAGCAATGGCAAGGCATTGAAGTAGAAAAACAGGGCAAATTGAAGGGAACTGTTGAGATGTTGTCTTATTCTAAGGTGGAAAACGTGGTTCATCAGGTTTCTATTGAATAATATTCATCAAGGAGAAAGAGAGAGTAAAGAAGTCAGAAATGAGACTTCAATGCTTTGATTATAAGATGATTGAACCTTTATTTGATGCAGCTGTTTTAGCCTGAATATGTATTGTTTTTAATCTAAAATCACTTATGGAACTAACTATTTCAAGTATCAAAGAAACCTGTCTTTATGTCGCCGATTTGGAGCGAACAAGGGCTTTTTATCACGAAAAATTAGGCTTGCCTGTGATTGGTTTTGCAGAAGGGAGGCATGTGTTTTTTAGGGCAGGGAGTTCTGTTTTGTTGTGCTTTAATCCCGATGATGCCCGTCAAAAAACGCATTTACCGCCTCATTATGGTGCAGGGCATTTGCATTTTGCTTTTGAAGTAGTGCGTGAACAGTATGAGGCTTGGAAGCTGAAAATTGAGGGTTTGGGAATCGAAATCGAACAGGAAGTGGTTTGGAGAGAAGGGGTGAAATCTTTCTATTTTAGAGATCCTGATTCTCACGCAGTTGAAATAGCGATGCCTGGAATTTGGGAGAGATAAGGGAAAGCTTGAATTCAAAGTACCAACTCAATCTCAAAAACTCATTGAAGAAAAATGGTTGAAAAGAGAGTCTGGTCTAAACTATTGTGTAGGTTTCACTCTGAACCAAACCTTTGAAGCCCTTCAATTTTATCACTAAATAGTTTGTCGACTTCATCTTGTCGGATGGATATTTAACTTAAAGCCTCCTATCCATTCAGAAGATACTTAGTAGTATGACACATGGTTTTTGTTTAAGGGTAGTCTAAAATGGAAGCATTTGATTGAAGTCCATTCCCAAATAATGGTACGTTCCTGCAAAGAGTAGCGACCAAAAAGAAAAGGCAATGAACATATAGGAATAGACTTTCGCTTTGTTTTTGTAGAAAGCATTGGCAACTATTGTGCCTACAGGAACGGTCAAAAAGACAGGGGTGAGAAAGGCTATACCTGCCAAACCATAGCTGTTTTTGATTCGGACGATTATTCGTTTTCTTCGATTGATGGTGAATGCTTTTTTCTTTTTTGAAGGAAAATGTTTTGCTTTCCATTCGGAGAAGTATTTGTGCAAGACACTAAACATCCAAACACCTAACATTCCTCCACTTACGGTAATGAGTATGGAGAGTAGAAAAGAGAAGTCGTAGTAGAATACAAAGCCATAAGCGACCATGAATTTTGTGCTTGCCCAAAAAAGGACGATCAAAATAGGAAATACATCACCGTACATAGCTATGGTCTAAAATATTGGTTGTGAATAATTTGTAGCCTTGCTGGAAGACTAATTAAAAGAGTCAAATATGAAGCCAAAATTACAATAAAATGTCCAAATTTGTAGCTTTATTCGCCTTTTTTGGAACACAGGCTGGAGGGATGTTGTTGGTTTTGTATTGAATATCCGCCCATCATGAATAACAAGAAATATCCAATTTCGTTCCGTCGCTGAACATTTTGTATTTTGAACAGTCTAATTTACTGAAAATAGGCTGATAAAGTCGTAATGTAAACCAAAGTAGCCATGAGATTAACTAAAAAATCCTTTCTCAGAATCCTTTCTCTACTCTTATTCCTAAGTCTGGATACAGGCAGTTTGGTTTATGCCCAAAATGCTGAACCGCTGAAAACGATGACCTTCAATATTCGGTATGACAATACCATGGACACGCTGAATCCCTGGACGGTTCGCAAGCAATGGGTTGTGCAATTGTTGAAAAAATACGATACGGATATTGTGGGTTTGCAGGAGGCACTGCATCATCAGATGGAATACATTGAAGGTAAACTACCTCAATATGATTGGGTCGGTGTAGGGAGAGATGATGGCAAAATGGTAGGAGAATATGTGTCTATTTTATACAAAAAAGAAAAGTTTGAATTGTTGGACCACAATCACTTTTGGCTTTCTAAAACGCCAGAACAAGCGGGGAGTAAGTCTTGGAGGGCACTTCCTCGGATGGTGACTTGGGCAAAATTGAAGGACAAAAAGAATGGGGAGGTATTTTTTGTTTTCAATACGCATTTTGACCACCATAGCAAAAA
>JBGCDY010000089.1:0-3999 GCA_045105835.1 Chitinophagales bacterium | reverse complement strand
CTCCAACCAAGATGATATCTACTCCTGCAGCATCTACGATTTTGGCAAGGGAGTAATCATAGGCTGTTAGCATCGAAATTTTTTCGCCTACTTCTTTCATCGCCAATAAAGTATTGGTGGTGACTCGCTTTGTTTGTATTTTTCTGTGAACAGACATAAATATAATTGTTAAATTGTTAGGTTTTCAAATTGTTAGGTGCTTTGCTAAACCGCTAATTAACCAATTTTAACAAGTTGGTGAGATAAGGAATCTGTAGATTCCTACTATCTTTGTCTATCTTGCGTTTATTTGGTTTGTAGAGTATCCTTTTATATTCACGATTTGTGAATTTTAAGCCAATGCAAAGTAATAAAAAATCTGTTTTTGATATGAAAAAATTGTTTATCCCTCTTATTTTGACCCTAATCTTAGGTATGACAGCATGTTCTACCGATTTTGATGTGACCTCTGATTGGAAAGAGATTACAGTTGTCTATGGTTTGCTCAATCCACAGGATCCTGTGCAATATATTCGCATTCAGAAAGCTTTTTTGAGTGAAAATACTAGTGCAATTGAATTGGCACAAGTGGGCGATTCGCTATTTCATGAGACAGGAGGAGAGGCATTGAGTGCTTCTTTGGAGGAGTACAGAAAGGCAAGTAATGGCAGCGATGTACTGAATCGAACCATTGCGCTTGAAAAAGTGAATGCTGCTGATGATGGTATTTCGAAAGAGGAAGGTGTGTTCGCAACAGACCCCTATTTCTTGTATAAAACAAGTGCCAATATGGATGAAAACAAAACTTATCGTTTGGTCATCAACACACCTGATGGAAATGTAGTGAGTAGTACCACAAGTATGGTCAAAAACTTCAATGTCTCTCGCCCAAGCTCTGATATTGGAGTGAGTTTTTTGGCAGATTATAATTTGTTTTGGCTTCCTGCTGAGAATGCTGCGATCTACGATGTAGATGTTTATTTTAATTACAAGGAGACACGCAACGTGAATGGAACCAATGTCGTAGAACAAAAACGAATCAAGTGGGATGCGCTTAACAGTGGTAAAGCAGATGATTTGGCCTCTACTGGAAATTCTATCAAGGTAGAATTGAAGTCAGATCGCTTTTTGGATTTCTTGGTCAACAATATTGAGGAAGATCCCAATGTAATAGAACGAGAAGTTGGCCTACTTGATTTTACAATATGGGCTGGATCAGAAGACTTTTTGACCTTCAATGAAGTCGCTATTGCTCAATTTGGCATCACTTCAAGCCAAGCTCAACCTACTTATTCCAACATCGAAAATGGGCTGGGTTTATTTACCTCTCGCTACAAAAAAGAAATCAATGATGTATTCTTTTTAGGAACAACCATTGATTTAATTGCTTGTGGTGATGTAACCAAGCATTTACAGTTTTCAAGAGATCCAGATAACCCTAATCCAAATTGTCAGTAATTGCCTCTCGTCCGAGACAATCTACGTTTTTCAAATTGCTAAGGTTTTCGATTGGCTTCAAATTGGTCACTGCCGTTCCTTCACACTTCAATGTGTTGAGGTTGCGTAGGTTACTGACAGGTGCAAAGCTGGTGATTTGAGTATTGGCAGTTGCCAATTTCTGCAAGTTCACCAAATTCTTTACGGCTTCAATATTTGTAATTGCAGTATTGGAGCAGTTCAAATCTTGAAGATTGGTCAGTTTGCTAATAGGATCCAGTTTGTTGATTCTTGTGCTGTTGCATTGAAGATTGGTCAAATTAATCAGCTTTTGAAGTCCATTCAATGTATTCACTTGTGATTTTGAAATATCCAATCGTTCCAAACTCGTCAATGATTTTAGTGGAGTCAAGTCATTGATTTGTGTTTTAGAACAATTCAATTCCTTTAAATTTTTCAAGCCCGAAAGCGGTCTCAAATCACTGATCAAAGTATTGTAACTTTTGAGAGATTCCAAGTTTGTCAAAGAACTAATGGTGCTGATGTCGTTGATTTGTGTATTTTGGACATACAATACCCGCAAGTTTTGAAGCTTACTCAATGGCTCCAAAGAATTCACCGGAGTATTGTAGCAGTGAAGCTCTTTTAGGTTGGTCAAATTTGCAATTGGACCAAGTTGGTTGATAGAAGTTTTGTAGCAATGAAGCGTATGCAATTGTTCCAAACCTGCAATCGGAGTCAAATCACTTATCTGTGTATTGTAGCAATACAACTCTTGCAATTTTTTCAAGTCTTCGATTGGATCAAGTTTGCTAATAGGCGTTTTGGGGATATGTAGCTTTTTTAGATTTTTCAAGTCCGACAAAGAACCCAAGTCTTCAATTGCTGTGCTAATAGCGTAAATGTCTTCTAATTGAAGAAGGCTTTCGAGAGGCTCTAAGTCTTTAATCTGTGTATTGGAAAAATCTATTGTTTTGAGTTTTTTGAGATTGACAATTGGGTCTAAATTGTTGATGAGTGTATTGGAACAGTCTAATACCACCAATTCTTTCAATTGCTTCAATGGCTCCAAACTTTTGATAGGTGTATTGTAGCATCCCAATCTTTGAAGGTTGATCATGTCACTAAGCGGCTCAAGTGTTTTGATGCTTGTGTCATAGCAATACAATTCTTGCAGTTCAAAAATATTTTTCAAATCCTGAACACTTGCATCTCCTTCAAAACCTATTTTTTTCTGGAATATCTCTTTCCATTCTTTGTCCAATGATTTCCACCAAGATGTATTGAGGTTTTCACCATGTTGGGCATAAGATTTGGCTTCCAAAACAGCTTTGTCATTGGCTTTCACCTCTAATATGCCATCGTAATAACGAACGGCCTTATGGTAGTGTCCATTTTCGACCAAACCATCTGCTACTTCCACAAATTTGTCGTATTCGTCAAGGGTAATGTTTGGAAGTGGTTCTTCTCTATTCACAAAGTACAAAACGGTTGCCAATAGCATCACAATGGAAGCTGCCATAGCCCATTGTATGCGGCGTTTGCGGTGCAATACTGCGGGGTCAATTTCCTCCAGATCCGCCAAGAAATCTTCAATCTCTTGGTACCTTTCGGTAGCCTTCATCGCAATTCCCTTGTTCACTGCACTACTTGTTCCTTCACTAATCTCAGCATTGAGATCTTTCAATACAGCTACATTTTTGTAGTAGCGATCGAAAGCACTAACAGGGCGTGCGCCAATCAGAGCATAGTATAAGGTAGCTGCCAAAGAATAAACATCGGAATAATTGCCCAACTGCATCTCGGTAGAGTATTGCTCCAGTGGAGCAAATCCCATGGCTTGAGAATGGTTGTTGTTCGGGAATTTTTCTTTATTCACACCCAAACCCACCAAAACGGCTTGTTTGGAACGGGTAATGATGATGTTGGCAGGTCGAATATCTTTGTGTAGGATACCCTTATCATGCAAGACCAACAAGCCTTCTGCTATTTGACGGGTATGAACCAATCCTGCTGTTTCTGAAATAGGTCCTTTTTTGTCAATTCGTTCCTGCAAAGGTGTTCCCTCTACATAATCGGTCACCAAATAAACAGTATTGTTTTCTTCAATAACATCCTGTACTTTTACAATACTTGGATGGTTTATTTGAGCAAGTTTCCGTCCATCTTCTGCAAAACTGCTTTTGAAGCCTTTGAAGTCCTCAGGAGACAAAGAAAGTAGTGTTACATTGTTGTCTTCATCTCTCGAACAGTAGCCAGGTAAGAATAACTCTTTGATAATCAATCGAGAATTGAGGCTCAAAAGTGTTGCCTGGTAAGTGATACCAAACCCTCCTGTTCCTATTACCTTATCTATGCGGTATTTGCCATCAAATAAGCGAGCACCATTTGGCAATGCAGATTGGTTTCTGTTGCTATTTTTTGTGGTAATGGCATTGATGAATTCCTCCATCGTTTGGTAGCGATTCTCCGCCTTCTCTGCCATGCCCTTCAATACTGCCTGGTTGGTGCTGTCTGATATAGAATCGTTTATGTGTTTGGGAGGCATCAATTCCTCGTGTTGCCTGTTGATGGCACTACTGG
>JBGCDY010000088.1:0-24644 GCA_045105835.1 Chitinophagales bacterium | reverse complement strand
TAATTTTGTGCATAATCCATTCCAGCCTTTCCTCCAACAATTCATTGCCAGTAGTCAAACTATGGTCGTAGGCATCTTCCAATTTGGGTACAATTCTTTCGCCATAAGATATCAGTTTCATACTGACATTGTGACAAACTTCTTTGTCCTCGTCTTCCAACAAATAAAATAGATAGTCTAATTCATTTTTCATTAGGGATAGTTCTTTCCTGTATTGATGTGAAATATTTTTTTGGGGAGGAATTATCTTGTAAACCAATGTTTGAAAATACGTAATCTATTCCAAACACAAAAACCTTAGTAACAAATTAAAAAAAAATGATTTTTTGACCAAAGAAACAATGCCTATTTTCCGATTGTATCGTTTGAATCAAACACGGATTAATCATTCATCAATCAATGCTTTAGGAAACGAAAATCAAAAAAACGCATTTTTCAACCTATGGTCAAAAAATCATTTTTTATTTATTTTTCTTGGATACCTTCTATCCAAAACACAGAAGCAATTAACTACTTCTTAGTCCCTGTCGTTTTCTTTGCAGGGCCTATTTTCGGGTTTGTTGCAGTAGGTTTAACCTTTGCAGTCCCTGTTTTGGCTTTTGATATAGCCGTTTTAGCCTTTGTAGTAGCGGTTTTGACTTTCTTTGCAGTCGTCGTCTTCGCCTTAGCAGTAGTTTTGGCCTTTGTAGTTGTCGTTTTTTTCGCAGTTGTCTTGGCTTTTGCCTTACCTCCACGCCCTTTCGTTTTCTTTTCGGGCGCATTTTTAATCAATTCCAAGACTTCTTCAATCGTCAACTTCTCAGGTTCTTCCTTCTTCTCTTTAGGAATCTTCACATTGGCTTTGCCAAATTTGATGTAAGCTCCCCAGCGTCCATCCAAAATTCGGATATCTGGATGGTCAGGAAATACTTTGATGAGTTTTTTGGCATCTGCAATTCGCTTCTCTTTGATGACTTCAATGGCTTCTTCCAAAGTAATTTCCAAAGGCGTCAATCCGCTGTCTTTTTTGAGGGAGCAGAATACCTTTTTGTGGAGAATGTAAGGACCAAAACGCCCCGCAGCAGCCTTGACCACTTCGCCTTCAAATTCGCCCAATGTGCGTGGCAATTTGAACAATTCCAAAGCATCCTCCAATGTCACTGTCTCCAGCGTCAATGGCTTACGAATGCCAGAATATTGTTTTTCTTCATCCTCAGGGCCTCCAATCTGAACCATTGGACCAAAACGCCCCAAACGTGCAATAATCGGTTTGCCAGACTTGGGATGTACTCCCAAAACTCGCTCACCAGCAGCCCGTTCTGCATTTTCCATTGTTTCTTCTACCGTCTTGTGGAAAGGTTTGTAGAAGGTGTCAATCATTTGATTCCATTCCTTCTTTCCGTCCGCAATCTCGTCAAACTCTTCTTCGATTTTGGCGGTGAAGTCGTAGTTGAATACCGTAGGAAAATGCTGCAATAAGAAGTCATTCACGACTACGCCTGTATCGGTCGGAAATAATTTTTTGCGCTCAACCCCTGTATTTTCAGACTCGATTTTTCTTTCAAATTTCTGCGTTCCACCATCGAGTTTATAGGAAATATATTCTCGTTTTACGCCATCTCTATCGTCCTTGATGACATAACCTCGATTCTGAACCGTACTAATAGTCGGTGCATAAGTAGAAGGTCGTCCAATGCCCAGCTCTTCCAATTTCTTCACCAGTGTCGCTTCATTGTAGCGAGGAGCAGCACGATTGAAGCGTTGGCGAATTTCCATTTCCTTCAAATCAAGGCTTTGTCCCACACTCAAAGGAGGCAACATTCCGCTTTCTTCTTGTACTTCATCGTCGTCCACTGCTTCAATATACAGCTTCAAAAAACCGTCAAATTTTAAGACTTCGCCTTTACCTGCAAGTTCTTCTGGACGAGTCGAAATGCCTACTTTTGCAGTCGTTCGCTCCAATTGTGCATCCGACATCTGAGAAGCCAAGGCACGTTTCCAAATCAAACTGTACAAGCGTTCTTCATCAAAATCATTTCCTGCTTTGCTTTTGTCAAAATAGGTCGGACGAATCGCTTCGTGCGCCTCTTGTGCAGATTGTGATTTGGTTTTGAAGACTCTTGGCTGTGCATAATTGTCTCCAAATTGACTTTGGATTGCTTCAAGTGCTGCACCTCTCGCAGTTTCGGATAGATTGGTCGAATCGGTACGCATATAGGTGATGTGTCCCGCTTCATACAGTTTTTGAGCAACTCGCATGGTTCGAACAACCGAAAATCCTAAACGACGACTCGCATCCTGTTGCAAGGTAGAAGTAGTAAAAGGAGCTGGTGGAGATTTTTTACCAGGTTTTACTTTGATGTCGTTGATGGTATATTTTGCAGTGGAGCAAGCATTCAAAAACTCTTCCACCTCTTTTTCTTCACTTATCTTTTTGGGTAATTCGGCTTTGAAGGTTGATTTTTTACCATTTGCATCGCTCACTTCAAAAAATGCGGTGGCTTTGAAATGGGCTTTCACTTCAAATTTTCGGATTTCACGCTCTCTTTCTACCACAATTCGGACTGCGACTGACTGTACACGACCTGCGGACAAGGAACCTGAACGGGCTATCTTGCGCCATAAGATTGGAGAAATGCCGAAACCCACCAAACGGTCTAAAACCCGTCTTGCTTGTTGGGCATTGACCAAATCTTTGTTTAGCAATCGTGGATTTTGGACAGCTTTGAGAATGGCAGGTTTGGTGATTTCGTGAAAAACAATTCTCTTGGTTTCCTTTTCATCCAATCCCAATACCTCACACAAATGCCAAGAAATCGCCTCTCCTTCACGGTCTTCATCCGTTGCGAGCCAAACTTCTGCACCTTTTGCTGCTTTCTTCAATTCTTTTACAACCTCTTTTTTCTCCTTTGAGACTTCGTAAATCGGGTTGTAATTGTTTTCCACCTCAATAGCTTTGTCACCTTTGGTCAAATCTCTAATGTGTCCATAGCAGGATTTAACGACAAATCCTTCGCCTAGATATTTTTCAATGGTTTTCGCCTTGGCAGGCGACTCTACTATCATTAAGTTTTTACTCATGTTATCTGGTTTTAGAGCTTAAATGTTGAATACAAAAAATCCAATAGCTCATGTCTCATTTTTAAGTTTGCAAAATTAAAGGCTGCAAAGTTGGGGGATTTAAGTCGAAAAAACAAAAGATTGGTATTTTTGCAGAAAAATTCAACGATACATCATGGAATTAAGTTCACTTACTGCAATTGCTCCTATTGACGGCAGATACCGATCAAAAGTCTCCGATCTCGCTCCTTATTTTTCCGAATTCGGATTGATTCACTATCGAGTATATGTCGAAATCGAGTATTTTATTGCCCTCTGTCAAATCCCTCTTCCTCAATTGAAGGAGGTAAACACCAATATTTTCCCACAACTAAGGTCTGTTTACGAGAACTTTCAAGTAAAAGATGCTCAGCGCATTAAAGAAATTGAAAGCACGACTAATCACGACGTAAAAGCAGTGGAATATTTTTTGAAAGAAATTTTTGAAAATATTGGTTTGAAGGCACACAAAGAGTTTATTCATTTTGGTTTGACCTCACAAGACATCAACAATACAGCTACCCCTTTATCGCTTAAAAAAGCTTATTTAAACCAATATATTCCTACATTAAAAGAACTTCAAAATAATTTACAAAAATTGTCTGTGGAGTGGAAGGACATTCCTATGCTTGCCCGCACACATGGTCAACCTGCGTCTCCTACCCTATTAGGCAAGGAACTCCAAATCTTTATAGAAAGGATTTCTGCTCAAATGTCTCTTTTGGAACAAATACCTTTCTCTGCAAAATTTGGTGGAGCGACGGGTAATTTTAATGCCCATGTGGTAGCCTATCCTTCAATAGATTGGGTCGCATTCTCCAATGATTTTGTCGAAAATGTACTGCAATTGAAGCGTTCTCAATACACGACTCAGATTGAACACTACGACAATATGGGAGCTTTTTTTGATGGATTGAAGCGCATCAATACCATTTTAATCGACTTCTCTCGTGACATTTGGAGCTACATTTCCATGAACTATTTCAAGCAAAAAATAAAAAAAGGAGAAGTGGGTTCTTCCACAATGCCACATAAGGTAAATCCTATAGACTTCGAAAATGCAGAAGGTAACTTAGGAATTGCGAATGCAATATTCGAGCATCTAAGTGCTAAACTTCCTGTTTCTCGTCTTCAAAGAGATTTGACAGATTCCACTGTCTTGCGAAATATTGGTGTTCCGATGGCACATACCCTGATTGCTTTCAAGAGTATATTGAAGGGCATGAACAAGTTGTTGTTGAATCCAGAGGCCTTCAAAACTGATTTGGACAACAACTGGGCAGTGGTCACAGAGGCAATTCAAACAATTTTGAGGCGAGAGGCTTACCCCAACCCTTATGAGGCATTGAAGGCTTTAAGTCGCACGAATGAGCGCATTACCAAACAAAGCATCACCGAGTTTATTCATCAATTGGAGGTTTCGGAAGAAGTGAAGCAAGAATTGTTGGCAATCACTCCATTTAATTATGTAGGTGTTTTTGGGAAGGGTAGTGACTTGTGATTAGTAACCTGTGATTGGTGGCTTGTGATTGGTGGCTTGTGATTGGTGATTGGTAGCTTGTGATTAGTGACCTGTGATTGGTGGCTTGTGGCTTGTGGCTTGTGGCTTGTGGCTTGTGGCTTGTGGCTTGTGGCTTGTGGCTACAGTAAAACCAATCACCGACAACCAATCACCAATCACCAATCACCAATCACCAATCACTCTATTTCGGCAAAGTAAAAAAGAAGGTTGTCCCCGCCCCTTCCTTGGATTCAATCCAAATCGTTCCGTTGTGGCGTTCGACTATTTTTTTGCAGACTGCTAATCCAATGCCTGTTCCTGGGTATTCTTGACGGGTATGCAAGCGTTGGAAAATGACGAATATTTTTTCGGCAAATTCGGGTTCGATTCCAATGCCATTGTCTTTGACTCCAAACTCCCAATGGTCGTTTTTGTCATTGACCATTATGTGAATGACAGGTGATAAGTCTGCTTTTCTAAACTTCAATGCGTTTTCTATCAAGTTCTGGAAGAGTCGAATAAACTGAGAACCATCTATGGTCACCATAGGGAGATCATCCACTTCCACAATAGCAGCCGTATCTATGATTTTGCCCTTCAAGGTATGCAATACGATTTCTAAAATATTGTTTAGATCCGCATTTTTCATGGATTTTTGTTGGGTATTCACCCTCGAATAAGCCAACAAGTCATTGATGAGTATTTGCATTCTTTTGGCTCCAGATACCGCATAGTCAATGAATTCAATGGCTTCGGCATCCAGTTTTTCCTTGTATCGCCTTTCTATCAACTGCAAATAACTGCTAATCATTCGGATAGGCTCTTGCAGGTCATGTGATGCAGCATAGGCAAATTGACGTAAATCTTCATTGGAGCGTTTTAGGTTGGTAGCGATTTCTTCTAAGTATTCATTGGTCTTGCCTAATCGCAATTCTGCTATTTTTCGCTCGGTAATGTCTTGTCCTACAGCTTGGTATTCAAGCAATTTTTCATTCGCATCGTAAATGGCTCGACAGTTCCAACGCTCCCATTTTTCTTCTCCTTCTTCAGGAAGTTCCCATTTGTGGATATAAGTCATAAAAGGTTCTTCATGACTCAAACTCTTTAACTCTTTGTCAAATTCAGGGTCTTTGGAACCGATAAATTCCTGAAAATTGAAGTCCACCAATGAGATAAGTTGGTTTGCCAAATAGTTCAAGAAAGTTTGGTTGATAAAAGTAGGTGCTCCTTCTGGTGAAAAACGACAGATAAATTCGGTTTGGTTTTCAAGAATGGCTTGGTAGCGTGCTTTGCTGTTTTGCAGTTCTTGAAGGGCTTCTTCTCGCTCTGACTCAATGATTTTGGTCTGAATCAATTTACCAATTCCTTGCGCCATCATTTCAATAATTTCTTCCTCTTGTTTGACAAACGGTTGATGACGAGGTGTTTTTTTGATGAAATTTAGAATCCCATAGATCCTTCCATTCACAAAAATTGGTGCGCCGATATAGGATTCTATCTTCAGTTTTTTGTAGCCAAAATGGTCCTGCATTTCGGGAATGCTTCCTACATGGTTGTAAAAAACGGTTCTTTGTTCTTCAATTACTTTGCTGCAATACATCCATGAACAAGGAAATTCCATTCCTGCTTTGATACCAATCCAATTGCTGACAATAGACTCTACATGGTAAATATCATTACTCACTCGGCTTACTGTGCCTGTATCCATGTTAAATATCTCACGTCCAGTCTGTAAATAATCCTCAAACTGTTCTTCAAAATTTTGATAACTTGTTGTTTTTAGTCGGTGTAGTTTTTTGAGGCTATTCGTAAATGCATTGAGTTGGTCGTAGGTTTGTTTGCGAATCATCAGGCTTCCCAAGATGTGCCCAATAATCCTGAGTGTTTTTTTACTTTCTGTAGGAAGTGAACAGCCCTCTTTTGAAGTGGCAAAACCCACGAATCCTGCAAATTCGTTTTGCAGAAAAATAGCTACAGCTAAAAATCCCACAATATTGCACTTCTTGAATTGTATTTTGAGTGAAGCACAATCCTTTGGCATTTCTTCAATATCGGGATAACACAGATATTCTTGTTCAACAAGTATTTGGTGAAAGCTACTTTCCCAATCAAAAGTTATTTTTTGTAATTCAGCACACACGCTACACAAACCCACCTGATTCCATTCAAATTTGACCTCCAATTGCCTACTCAATGGATTTAGCAATGCTACAAAGCTTCGCTCTGTTTGCAGAAAATTCGCCAATTTTTGAAGCCCTTGAACAATTCCTGTATCAATTTCTCGATTCGACAAAGAAATAAAATCGGTTGAAATACTTAGAATTAAGTCTTCAAATTGCGGTTTTTCTTGAATTGTATGAAGGGATGATAAGGAATCCTTATCTGACACTTGGATAGGTGGGGTAGCTTTATCAGGGTGATGTGTTAGCTGCTTCAATTGGTTTTGAACTTTTGATATACTAATTAATTAGATAAAGGTGTTAGGGTTTGGGCAAGAATGTAATTTTACATTATTATGACAATCACAAAATTCATACCGAGCTTTTCCAATAACGCATTTAGAAACAATTAAACTGATCGAAAAATACAAATAATAAAGTGTCTTTTCTACTTTTGTTTAATTTCAATTATCTTCACACTTTAATTTTACTGGCTCTTGATGGTTTACAGGTATCAGATACCTTTCATCTACCAATATAAGGCTGAGTTGCTAATTGGTTGGATTCCGTCCAAAATTAAGGTATTTGACCCAATAAATTCATTTAGAACCATTTTTTATTTGATTAATGGCAAGTCCTAAAAAAAAGGTAGTTAAAACGAATTCACAACAAGGTAAGTCTTCTAAGTCAAGAAGAAAACGCTCTATTGCACCTTGGTGGAAAGACAAAAAAGTACAATGGTCTTTGGCTGCAATTTTGTTCATGACCTTTGTGGCTTATATTCCTGCATTGAGTGGTGAATTCAATAATTGGGATGACCAATTGTATGTCACTGATAGCAAACTCATCAAGGATGTATCTCCGAGTGGGCTGGTGAAAATATTCAGCACACAAGTAGCTGCCAACTATCACCCTTTGACTGTCCTAAGTCTCGCCATCAACTACCAAATTTCGGGTTTATCTCCTTTTAGCTACCATCTTTTCAATGTTTTATTGCATTTATTGAATGTCTTTTTGGTGTTCTATTTTGCCTATCTACTCACCCGCCGCAATCTCACCATTGCAGCCATTGCAGCCTTATTTTTCGGGATTCATCCCATGCACGTAGAATCGGTGGCTTGGGTTTCGGAGCGAAAAGACGTGCTTTATACGGCTTTCTTTTTGGCGGCAATGATTACTTATTTGAAGTATCTGAAACATTTCAGTGCCAAATTAAAAGGCAAAAAAGCCAATCCTCAAAAATACTACCTATACACCTTGTTGTTTTTTCTTTTGTCCTTGTTGTCCAAAGGAATGGCAGTGGTTTTACCAGTGGTATTATTGGGTATTGATTTCCTGAAAAAACGCAAGGTTCAAAAAAAAGCCATTCTCGAAAAAATCCCTTTTTTCGTGATTGCTTTGATATTCGGAATTGCAGCGCTTTATATCCAAACGGATAGAGGTGCAGTAGGCGATATGAATCGTTTTAGTTTGATGTCCAAAATAGGCTATGCTTCCTATGGTTTTGTCTATTACATTGTCAAGTTTTTTGCACCTACTCACCTGTCCTCTTATCATCCTTATCCCAATCTCACAGGCACACTGACCCCGATTTTTTATGTGGCACCTTTTGCAGTTGCAGCACTTTGGGGAGCCGCAACTTATACCCTCAAGTCGCAAAGAATGACCTTTTTTGGATTGTTCTTTTATGCAGTTACGGTGGCATTGGTACTTCAATTTATCTCTGTGGGGAGTGCTTTGGTCGCAGAGCGATACACTTATGTTTCCTATATCGGCTTGCTACTTTTAGTCGCTTATGCTTACCACGATTTGACACAACGCAAAGGAAAGCAGTGGGCTTTGTGGAAAAATATAGCAACGGGTGTTTTGGGTTTTGCAGCCTTGGTGTTTACCTACCAAACTTTTGAACGCTGCAAGGTTTGGAAAAATAGCGAAACGCTTTGGACTGATGTGATGAAAAAATATCCCAAAGAGCCAAAATCTTACAACAGTCGTGGGGCGTATTACTCCAATAATGAACAGCCTGCAAAGGCTCAAATAGATTTTGAAAAAGCCCTTTCTTTGATGCCTGCTCACGACATGGCACACTACAATATTGGCAATGTATATGCTGAACAAAAACAATATGATTTGGCTCTAAAAGCCTACAATCGTGCTTTGCAATTGAAGCCAAACGACCCAAATGTGTTTATGAATCGAGGAAATATGTATCGAGACATGGGCAATCACGACGCTGCAATGGCGGATTACAACAAGGCTATCGACCGCAAACCCAACCACGAAAACTACTTCAATAGAGGTATTTTGTATAGTCAAATGGGTCAAGCAGACAAAGCTTTGGAAGACTACAATAAGGCGATTGAAATCAAACCTACCTTTGCGGATGTGTATGCCAATCGGGGCAATATCTACTTTCAATCTAAGCAAGTGGACAAGGCAATGGCAGATTATAATAAGTCGGTTTCGCTGAATGACGAATACGATAAAGCTTATGGCAATCGTGGGGCGGCTTATTTTCAGAAAAAACAGTACGATTTGGCACTGCAAGATTTTGACAAAGCGATAGAACTGAATGATGAATATGAAGATGCGCTGATGAATCGAGCGGCTACTTATATGACCTTGCAGAAATTTGACCAAGCAATTGAAGACCTCACTGCTTATATTGATTTGAAGCCCGAAAAAATGAATGTGAGTGCTTACCTTTGGCGTGGACAAGCTTATTTGAAGTTGCAGCAATACGATAAAGCATTGGCAGATTTGAATCAATTGATTCAATTGCAGCCCAATAAAAAAGCTTATTACAATACCCGTGCTGATATTTTGGAGGCAATGGGTAAAACTCAGGAAGCAGCAGCAGATAGAGCGAGGTAAGGAAAATTCAAATCTGTACCGTCGAATTCATTTGACCTATGCCTTTAAGATTTGACAAGTCCATGGGACTTGAATATTTGTAGAAAAATGAAGAAAATAGGTACAGAACTCCATCGGAGTTCAACCCAAATTCTTAGGCAAATACAGTTGAGGTTCAAACCGATGGTTTGGTCATTACTTTTCTTCCGATTTTTCTACAAATATTTTACTCCTATGGAGTAATTAAACCTATTTCAAAATATTTTTTAAAGGCGCAGGTCGAATAAATTAGACGATACGGTTTAAGGCTTAAAAAACCAATATCAGCACTCGATTATCATTAATTTTCAAATGATTACCTACAAGATAAATGTCTAAAAACAATACCAACAAATCCAATAGAAAAGGTTCTCCTACCAAACAGGCTCGAACAACTGCTCCTGCAAAACCCCGCAGACGCAAACGGACTGTCTGGTGGAAACAGCGTGAGGTACAATATTGGTTGGGAGCAGCATTGGCTTTGACGCTTATCGCCTATTTGCCCGCTTTCTTCAATGGATTTGTAAATTGGGATGACCCCTTTTATTTGAAAGACAATACTTTGGTTAAGAGGTTTGATTTGGCGGGAATTTTCACCGAACCTGTGGCGGGAAACTACCACCCTTTGACGATGCTGAGTTTGGCGATTGAATACCAATTTGTGAAACTCCAACCCTTTCTGTATCACTTCACCAATATTCTACTACACCTCTTCAATACGGCATTGGTTTTTTACTTTATCTATTTGATTAGTAACCGAAAAGTGACTGTTGCAGGGATTGTTGCCTTGTTTTTTGGGATTCACCCCATGCACGTAGAATCAGTGGCTTGGATTTCGGAGCGAAAGGATGTACTCCATACTTTTTTCTATTTGGCGGCATTGATTGCGTATGTCAAGCACGTTTTTTATACCAAACGCCTGAACTCTCCCAAGGTCAAGAAAAAACCCGACCCAACTTATAGGTATTTGGCTTATACACTTTTGTTTTTCGTGCTTTCGGTTTTGTCAAAAGCCGTAGCCGTAACGATTCCTGTGTTGATGGTTTTGTTGGATATTTATATGAATCGCATTCGCCTCAAAAACAACCGCCCCGCTATTTTGAAGGAAGCAGTATTGGAGAAAATTCCATTTTTCGCTCTTTCCTTATTCTTCGGATTGGTTGCCCTCAATGTCCAAAAAGAAGCGGGCGCAATCAATGAAACGGAAATATATTCTCTTGGCGAACGGTTTGCTTTTGCAGCTTATGGATTCATCACCTACCTTTCTAAGTTTTTCGTTCCCATCAACTTATCTACTTATTATCCCTATCCAGACCTAACGAACTTACCTACGATTTATAAGGTTGCCCCTATTATGTTTTTGGGCTTGTTTGGAGCAGCGATTTATCTCTATTCCAAAAGCAAAATTCCATTGTTTGGTCTCTTATTTTATGCCATTACGGTTGCTTTGGTTTTGCAGTTCGTCTCTGTGGGGGTTGCTATTGTAGCGGATAGGTATACTTATATTCCCTATATTGGTTTGTTGTTTGTGGTCGGAATGGGTTTTCAACACTTGCAGGAGAGAACCGATTTGACGGGCAAAATGTGGCAGAATTTGGCGAAAGGTGCTTTGTTTTTTTACGCTCTGTTGTTTTTGGCGACCACTTTTCAAAGAACAAAAGTTTGGAAAGACAGTGGTGTACTTTGGGACAATGTATTGGAACAATTCCCTGACAATGCCTGGATTGGGTATATGAACCGAGCTACTTACCACTTCAATAAACGAGATTATCCAACAGCCATTGCAGACTATACCTCTGCCATCAACATCAATCCCAATCGCAAGTTGTTTTTCTACAATCGTGGATTGGCGCATGAGCAATTGAATCAAAATCAAAAAGCTTTGGATGACTATTCCAAAGCCATACAGTTAGACCCTAGCTATCAAGAAGCCATTTCTTCAAGGGCAAATATTTACAAAAAAATCAATCCTGAACTGGCAATGCAGGAGTTTGAAAATGCGCTTGAATTAGACGGAAATGATCATAAGGCTTACATCAATCGAGGAAGTCATTACAGAGACAAAAAAGACTATAAAAAGGCTTTAGAGGATTTTAACAAGGCAGCAGAAGTATGCAATTGCTATGAGGCCTACTTCAATCGTGCTGGTGTTTACCAAGTACTGAATGACAACGAAAAGGCGATTGCAGACTTCAATAAATGTATCGAGGTCAAGCCGAATGATATGAGTACCTATGTGAATCGTGGAAATATTTACCGCACGACTCAACAGAATGATTTGGCTTTGAAGGATTACAACAAAGCATTGGAAATCAAAGAGAGCTACGACAATTACTACAGCCGTGGCCTTTTGTATATGCAATGGGGAAAATTGAACAAAGCCATTGCAGATTATACCAAGGCACTGGAATTAGAACCCAATAGGTCAGAGGCTTTGACCAATCGTGGGAATGTTTACCTTTCTGCCAAACAGCCCAAATTGGCACTTGCAGACTACGATAAGGCGATTGAATTGGACGCTGAATATGGCAATGCTTATGGAAATCGTGGTGCGGTACATTTTCAGCAAAAAAATTATGATGCAGCTTTGCAGGATTTTGGAAAGGCTTTGGAAATCAATCCCGACCACAATGATGCGCTGATGAATCGAGCGGCTACTTATTTGACGCTTGGAAAATGTGAACTGGCTACTCCTGACTTGAAGCACATTCTTGAACTGAATCCTAAAAATAGGCAGGCAAAGAAATGGTTGAAGGATTGTCAGTAAGGTGGAGAAAATTTTAATATTAAAAAGGGCATAGCCCTGACTCTATTTGTAGTGAAATATCTTCAAAAGTAAACCATTAGGAGCATAGCTTCGGCACAATTAATTGAGTAAACCTCTGTGGTGTCGAGGCTACGCCCCTATAAAAATCCTCTTTGATATTATTTCTACAAATAGTGCCGCAGCGATGCTGCTGAATTTTTTAGATATTTATTTGTTTCAGTGTGTTGAACAAATCCGACAAGACAGGCCTATTTTTTTATAAAATATGTCGAAACGAAACCATAAAAAAAATCAAACAGAACAAAAAAGTCAGCTGCCTTCTAAAAGCTTTTTTTAGCGTTTCGGAGGACTTGGTATTTTTGTCATAGTTGCTTTGACCTATCTCGTTTTTGCAGGGGTGGTAAACAATGACTTTATCAATTACCAGGACAATTCATACATTTTAGAAAATGACTTGGTGCAGGATATTTCCTCCAATGTTTTTGCAGAACCTGTAGAAAATAAATACCAACCTATCAGCATTTTATCACTTGCCTTCAATTACCAATCTGCCAAACTTGATGCGGAAACTTACCATTGGACCAATTTGATTTTGCACTTGGTCAACATCGTTTTGGTATTTTATTTTTTGTACCTATTGAGTCAGCGCAAACTTTTGGTAGGCTTTATTGGAGCTTTGATTTTTGCGGTGCATCCCATGAATTCCGAAGCTGTGGCATGGTTGTCTGCACGTTCAGTATTGGTGTATGGACTTTTTATCCTCTTGTCGCTCATCTGTTACCTGAAACAAGAGGAAAGCAAAAAACCGTGGTGGCAAGTAGCTGCAATTCTGACCTATTTACTCGCGCTTTTGTCCAACCCAGCCGCAATCGCATTCCCTTTTGTATTGTTGGCGATTCACTATTGGAAAGGCGGAAAAATAGATAAGGCATTTGGATTGAAGTGGGTTCAGTTTTGGGCGATTTCTTTGGGCTTTTTGGCAATGGCATTCTATTTCCAACAAGTCGGAAATATGGAAGCAGGACTTGTCAATACTTTGATGAACAGCACCTATGCCTTTGGCTTGTACCTTTTGAAGTTCTTTGTTCCCTTTCAGTTAAGCATTATTCACCCTAGTCCTCTCATAGGGGCTACACCGACTTTATACTCCGTTTCGCCTGTGATTTTCTTGGCATTTATTGGACTTACATTTTGGGCGATGCGTACTGCTCGTGTATGGGCATTTGCATTGTTCTTTTTTGCAGCCAATATTTTTTGGTTCATGCCTTTTCTACAAAATTCGGAAAGCATCATCTCTGAAAGCAATGCCTATATTGCTTATCTCGGCTTTGCCTTTGCAGTCGCACATACAATTCACCACTTTTTACAATCAAAAGAGGATAAACAAAAATTGATTGGTAAATCTTTGGCGGGTATAGGAATACTTGCCATTTTGGGTTTTGCTTATCTGAGTCATGAAAGAGTGACCGTGTGGAAGGACAACTTCAATGTATGGGAAGATGCAATTCAGAAATACCCCAACGCAGCGTATGTGGCGTATGCCTACAAGGGCGACTATTACCGCTACCAAAAAAACTACAGTGAGGCACTGAATCAATACAATCAATCTGTGGCTATCAACCCCAATTATGGCGCTGTTTACCATCGACGTGCATTGGTACACCATGAGCTTGAAGACCTAAAGGCAGCTGAATCTGATTACCTTAGAGCAGTTGAATTTGGGGAAGGAAGGTATATGTCTTATGCCAACCTCTGCAAACTTCACCGCATGGAAGGCGACTATGAGCAGGCAATGAAAGAGTGCAATGCGGCTATTCAGGGTGATGATTTTGAACAAAAACACAATGTTTATCTGCAAAGAGGAACCATGTTGGCACTCGCCAAAAACTACAAAGGTGCTTTGGCAGACTACAATGAATATATAAAACACGATACAGAAGAGGTTAAAGCGTATCGTTGGCGTGCCATTGCTCATTTTGAATTGGAGGATTATAAGGCTGCAATGAAGGATATTGAGTTCGCACTGAATTTGAATGGAAGTGATGCGATTTCCTACATGTATCGCTACAAAATCCACAAATTAAGAGGCAATAAAAAAGAAGCAAATTTGGACAGTATTAGAGCCAAAACCTTGGGAGCACCGATGTAAAAAAACTTTGATTTAAAGGTGTATTCTCAAACCCGATGGTAAGATGTCACCTTTTCATACTTCAAAGATTACACCTTACCATCTAAATAAATTTCTGTTACAGTACACTAATCACAAATCAATCAAAATGAGTACTCGCAAGAAAAAAAGACAAAAATTGGCGGCTTCCAGCATTTGGATGCGGCAAAACAAGTGGTGGATGGCATTGGGAGTAGTGGCATTCACATTGATGGTCTTTTTGCCTTCGCTTCAAAATGATTTTGTGAACTGGGATGACCCTGATTACATTCTCGAAAACGATTACATCCAAGAAATTAGCAAAGAAAACATTGTCCACATTGCGACCCGACCTGTGGCATACAACTACCACCCTCTGACGATGTATTCCTTGATGTTGGACTACTCAATTTGGGGTAAAAATGCTTTTGGTTACCACTTGATGAATCTAATTATTCACCTGCTCAATACCTTACTAATTTTCTATTTCGCTTATTTACTGAGTCGTGGAAGGGTCGAAATCGCCTTGATTACAGCCTTGCTTTTTGGCATACATCCCATGCACGTAGAATCGGTGGCGTGGATTTCGGAGCGAAAAGATGTCTTGTATGTGTTTTTTATGACTGGAAGTTTTATCGCCTATCTTAAATATCTGCGGAAACAAAACTGGTCGTATTATGGAGTTGCCATTGTACTGGCTGCCCTTTCGATGTTCAGCAAACCTGCGGCAGTAGTGATTCCTTTGCTCTTGATTTGTATTGATTTTTACCTCAAACGCAAAGTCCGCCCCAAAGCCTTGATGGACAAAATTCCATTCTTTGTTTTGGCACTCATTTTTGGTCTGATGACCATTGAAGCCCAAACGACTGGCGGTGGTTTGGTTGGGAAAAACTTCACCATTTTCCAAAGAATCAGTTTTGTGGGATATGGTTTTGTGATGTATTTGGTCAAACTCATTGCCCCCTTCAATCTCGCTGCGTTCTACCCCTACCCCATTAGCCGAGCGCAAGATACGCTTCCTTTTATCTTCAACATCATGCCACTGGTTGCGCTTCTCATTGCAGCAATCGTCGCTTGGACAATGAAATATACAAGGCTGATTGTCTTTGCTTTTGCCTTCTATTTTTTCAATATTGCTTTGGTACTTCAGTTTGTTTCGGTGGGAAAAGCCATTATTGCAGACCGCTATACCTATATGGCTTATACAGGTTTGTTTTTTGCGATTGCCTACTATTTCCACCAATTTTACCACCAAAATCGAGCCTATCAAAAACCTTTGCAAGCAGGTTTGGGTTTGGTCATGTTCATATTTGGCGTGCTGAGTTTTCAGCAAACCAAGGTTTGGGAGAATGGTGAAACGAAGTGGGGAAATGTGATTGAGAAATATCCCAATAGCATGGTTTATACGACTCGTGGCGACTTCTATATGAACAGCAAACAGTTCGATAAGGCTTTTGAAGATTTCACCCAAGCCATCGCCCTGAATCCCAATGAATACGATGCCCACAATTTGCGGGGTAATATCCACCGACAGGAAAAACGCTATACGGAAGCCATTGCAGATTATCGAAAAGCTTTGGAGATTCAACCCAGAACGGCAAGTGCCATGTTGAACCTCGGTAATACCTATTTTGAAACCAACAAAAATGACCAAGCGTTTAAACTATATACAACTATCATAAAGGGTGAACCTGACAATATCAATGCACTCTCCAATCGTGGAGCTATTTATTTTCGACAGCAAAAATACGATAAGGCTTTGGCAGACCTCTCTAAAGCCATTTCTATTGACGACGATTATTTTGATGCTTATATGAATCGAGGCGTTGTTTATAGCGTCACCAACCAATTTGATAAAGCCATCAAGGACTACAATAAATGCTTGACTACGCAGCCCAATAACCTAAACATTCTGGGATTTAGAGCATTGGCGTACCAAGGAGTACAAAATCATGCCGCAGCAGTTCAAGATTTCAGTAAGATGATTCAACTTCGTCCAAAAAAAGCAGATAGCTACTTGAATCGCTCCAAATCTTATTTTGCTTTGGGAGATAAAACCTTGGCTTTGAAGGATGCGACAAAGGCAAGGGAACTGGGGGCTGCGGTAGAGGATGCTTATTGGAGAGCTTTGCAGTAATGGTTTTAATAAAATACTGAAATCATTGAAGTGTTTTTTAGGGAAACATTTTCAATTCCATCCAATTTCAAATATTTTATTTACGAATAAACAGAACTGATCTAAATTTTTTATGTTTGTAATAGATAAACAAACTTCCAACAAATGATAAAAGAAATTGAAATTAAAAACTTCAAATCTATCCAATCGCAAAAAATCGAATTGGGGAGATTCAATGTTTTTATTGGAGAAAATGGTTGTGGAAAAACAAATATTTTGGAGGCTTTTGCAATGATTGCAGCTGCAAAATCTTATGATTTAAGTGTAGAAGGTTTGTCCAATCGAGGTATGAGGGTTACAAAACCGTCATTGACATTCAATTCTTTTTTTGGAAAAAAACAAGGAAATGGTATTTTAGTAAACCTTGAGGTAATTCTACCAAAAAATGAAATTAAGAAAATAGGTTGTTTACTTCATTGTGATGATAAGGATGATATATTAACTAATTGGAATGACTACGACAATGAGAGGTTTGATATTATGACTTCGGAGCTTTTTACTCCTTTATCTGAAAGTCCTATTGTTAAAACACTTGCAAATAGTAGAAAAAAATATCACCTAAAAATTCCATTTACTCAATTCATCATTTATGCCCTAAGTACCAATGCTCTAAGAGGCATCACCAATCTTAGTCTCAAACAACCTTTGGGTATCAATGGAGAAGGTTTAGACCTTTTATTAGCGAGCTTCAATGAGGAAGAATGGGAGAAATTATTGCAGTATAAAAAGCTCATCAGTTGGTTGGACGACATTGTATTGGACAATTATGACCAATTAAAATTGCAGGGGCATAAATTGGGAAGAAGTACTTCAAGGTTGTATTTCAAAGACCGATTCATGCAAAAAAGCAACAATATTTTTGCAGCAGAAAATGCCAATGAAGGTGCATTGCATATTCTGTTTTACTTAGGTCTGTTCATTAGTTCTAAAACGCCTTCTTTCTTTGGAATTGACAATATCGAAACCGCTTTAAATCCTCGCTTGTGCAGTGTTTTAACAAATACTTTGGCAGAATTGGCGAAAACTAATGACAAACAAGCACTGATTACGACTCACAATCCTGCTATTTTGGATGGTTTGAATTTGAATGACGATGACCAAAGATTGTTTGTTGTCAAACGAAGTGATGAGGGCTTCACTAAAGTAGAACGCATCAAACTGAAACCCAAATCAGAAGAGAAATTGAAACTTTCTGAAATGTGGATGCGTGGCTATTTGGGAGGAATCCCCCAACTTTTTTAACCATCAAGAAAACAAAACCCTATACTGTATGCGTGTGGGAATTATTGCCGAAGGAAAAAGTGATTTGGCTGTCATTACCAATATTTTGAAAGGAAAATTGGGTGTTGACCAGTCAGATATTAGTTATTTGGTACCAGAATTGGAATATGACCAAACCGATTTGAGTCAGATGCGCTTGGAACAATTCAGCAATTGGACTATCGTAAAACAAAACTGCATAGACGGAGGTAAAATTTCGAATTTCTTGGAAAATTTTGAAGGTGAACGAATTATTATCCTCCAAATTGATACTGCCGAGCGTCCATTGAAGGGATATGAAGTAATGAAGCCTGCAAAAAAAGAAGATACACAAGCATTTTACGAGAAATTAATTGATAATATTCAACTAAAAATACATGAGTGGCTAAATGAAGAATACCAAAACAATCCTCAAGTCATTCTTGCAATTGCTATTGAAGAGATTGAAGCATGGATATTAACACTTTATGCCCAACAAAATGAAAGCGATACAGGCAAATACAACAAGGCAAAAGAACGGTTATTCAAAGTATTGAATCAAAAGCTTACTGGTAAAAAACGAAAAATCTTGCAAAACCAAGACGCTTATGACCAATACTATGAACTGTCAAAGGAGTTTAGAAAGCCTAAGAAATTATTGCAGGCTATGGAAAAAAATTACAGCTTGAAAGCATTTTGCGATTCATTAAAACCGCCTATACATTAAATGTTTCTTATTGATTTCTAAACTCCAAAAACGAACCTCTATTCTCCCAACAAAACCTTCTCCTTCAAAACCATTCCATTCACCTTCAATATCCCAACTCCCAAAGGCAAGCCCCTCAAATCAAGTTCTACTTCATACGCCCCTTCAAAGTCTAAATCCAGCAATTTTTGTCCCAAAACGTTGAACAATTCTACTCGCTCTACCAACAAATGACTTGACTGAATCTTCAAATAATCCTTTGCAGGATTCGGAAAAGCACGAATGCTCATACGCTCATTATCAAGATTTTCAATATCTGTCAATACTGTTCCAGCTTTCCAGTTTTCTGCAAAATGATTGTCCAAATCCGAGCTGATAAGCGAAAGCCAAGCACCTTGACCATCGGCTTCCAATACCCACGGCAAAGCATCGTCATAAGTCACCTGGTCTACTATGATTTCATGGGCATCCGTTAGGCGAATTGTTTCACCACCATTTGATAGTTTTCCACTTGTCCACTCCACAACTTGCCCCGTTACCTCCGAAAACAAACTGGCATCTTTTACCAACCATATCGTTTCGTCTGGAGCGATTTGCAGCGCAGGAAACACCAAATCAACGGCATTGGAAAGCACATAACCTGTCAAATCAACCGTTGCAGTACTTGGGTTGTACAATTGAATAAACTCTGCATCGGCATCCTCCATAGGATGGTAGTGAATGGTAGAAATCAGAATAGAAGGTGCTCCTGAATAATTGTGGGATTTTGTGCCCAAGTCGATGGTATTTCCAGAATCATTTACCCCCGCACCAATAGCAAGAGAAGTGGGCAGTAGGGAAAAGTCCTGTAAAGTTGGATTGGTAAAGTGAGGGTTTCCTAAAACATTGTTCATCCCTTCCAAAACTTCGGTATCTGACAAACTATTGGAAATCTGCACAATGGATTCCGCCCCTTCAATATAAGGCAAATCAGCAGCATTGGAAAAAATGCTATTGCTGACAAAAGCCATTCCTCCTCCCAAACCGATGTTCTTTTCAAAACATGCCACGGGCAAAGTTGTATTGTAAAAAGTGTTTTGGTCAATTTCTGCGGTACTGTTGTCTTTGATTCCCAAACCTTGGGCGCAATTTACAATCGTATTGTTACGCACCAAAACACTGCTCAACTGCCCAACAGAAATGGCTTTGTCCGTACAGTTGTGGATAAAATTGTTTTCGATTAAGACATTGGAAGATTCTTCCCCTAAGTCAATTCCATCGCTGTTGAAGCCCAAAAAGTTGTAAATTTTGCTGCCACGAATGATTCCATTTTCGACCTCATCGTAATCTATCGCATCTGTATCTACTTGATTGTTTCCTCTGAAATCACAATTTTCGACGAAGCCTTGACCATATTTCACATTGATGAGATCACCTGTAACTCTGGAATGGAGTTGGCTGTTTTTCAGAGAGATATTGCTGTACTGTGCAAAGATCGGGTCATTGAATACATCTACAATTTTGAGGTGATTCATGTCCACACTTCCATAAAAAGCGGAGATTGCTGCCTTTTCGTGGATGGGATGTTTACCTTTTGAAGCATCTTCGATTTCGAGCCAGTTGAGGTGGGAAGTTTCGCTTGAAAACTGAAAATTCACATTGCCCCATTTTTCTACTCCTTGCATCGCTTTGAAGTGTACGGGTGAAGTCTCTGTCCCCAATACCTCCAATTGTCCATTGACCATCAATCGTACATTTTCTGCAAAATGCACCTCTACTCCTGCCTCAATTTCCAAGATGACCCCCTCCAAAACGACCACGTCATCTACTGCCAAATAAGGCGAACAATCGGTGGTCAAAGTAGTGTTTTGAGCAATCGTTCTTGGTAAAACACATTCGTTTGTTCGGCTGAAATTGGCGATGTAAAAGTCGTCATCCGAAAGATTCACTGACAACAATTCTTCTGTTGAAAAAACATCCGTCTGTTGTGATTTTAAAGTTTTTAATTCAAAATCAAAACTAAGGTCAGAGCTTATTGCGTTTGCTTGATGTACTTCAACAGCAATGATATTTTCGCCCTCTAATAATTCGTCCGTTTGCAGTAAGAAAGAATAGAAACTGTTTTCTTCTGGGTTGCCAATGAAACCAGCTGCATAGGTATCAAAACCGACATCCTCCGTGGGCATATTGGAGCGAAACAGTTCTTGCCCATTTAGATAAACCACTGCTCCATCGTCACGCAATAGATTGATAGCAAGTGCCCCTGTATAATTCTCTAAATTCTCAATCACAAAGGTTTTTCTAAAGTAAGTTGTAGGGTGTTTGTTGTCCTCATTGTTGCCATAAGAAAGCTCTGTATTTTCATCTCCATCCCCATAACCCAATTGTGCCAAACCAGATTCCCAGTTGTCGTCATTAAAGTCCAAGGCTTGCCAAGTTGTTCCTTGATTTGAGCCATCGTCCAAGTATTTCCACTCTGCACCCTTCTCAATCAGTGTTTCGGAGTCAGCTTTTGACCAACCTTCAAACTCATGTCCTGCTTTGGCTACTGCTTGGAGTTCAAATTCTAAGTCTTTGAAATAAAGTCCACTCCACGGAGAATCGGGAATTGGAATGTTATTGATTTCGATATGTCCCGCATCAGTAGGAAAAGTCATCATTCCCAAGCTCACCCCATCCTCTAAGGAAAAACGAGTTTGTAGATCGTCTATCAGCCACGCTTCTCTTTCCTCCGCAAAGTCGACCAGATTTTGAACTTCGTTTTCCCAAAAATCTACGCTCACAATCCCATCGCCATAACCAGAAGTCGTACCTGCCCATCTTTGGACGTGATTCGGCATTTCTTTTTCGATGGCGGATTTGCGTTCTGCAATGGCTTTTTTGACTTGATTGGGATGAAAAGTCGTGTAGAGATGGTCTGCAAAACGGCTTGTAAATTCATCTTTATAGCTTTCGTTTTGAAGCATATTCTCCAAGGGAACTCTTGCCCAATCATAGTATGCAGGGCTGTTGTCACTTGTGAAATAATCCACGCCATTGTTGTCTGCACCCGAAAACCCTCTATCAAAATCCTGCAAAATCCAACGCCATTTGCTGCCCGATTTTTTGGGTTTCCATAGTTTGATATTGTGTCCCCAACTGCTATTGCTTGCCCAAATTTGGGTAATGAAATAATCGGTAAAGTTCTGAATATCCATCACTTCCCCTACTGCCTGAAAATTGGCTTCTTGGCTCAAATCCTTGTTGAACAAAGCAAACAATTCATTGAAGGCGGTGGCATCTCCTTCTTCCACAATTCCATTGTTTTCAATCAAATCGTACTCTCCGCTGCCGTATCCAAAGTTATCTTCAATGAAACTTTCATTTATTCGAGAACGCAAATTCGCAATTCCTAAGTACTCCCCATTCACATAGACTACGCTGGGGCGAAATCCTGCTTTTTCTAAGTCCATATTTTCGCTGGTCAGCCCTTGACTAAGCCCATCTCGAAAAATGGTCTGACTCCAATCACTTCCACCAGCCCTCAAAATAAAGGTATCGTATTGGTTGCGGTTTCGGTCAAAAAAGAGTGGGTAGTCTATGTTGTTTTTGTCGTATTCATTGTCAAAATAAATGCCCAACATTTTTTGTGGCAATTCCCAAGAATTCAATCCATTCACCTTCGTTCCTGCCAATTCATTGATGACAGCACGATTTCCACCATCGTTTTCGAAGAGTTCGATGTTGATGGGATATTCCCATTCGGGTTTGAAGTCTTGAACATATAGCCCAATCTCTGCATCCCAAAAGTATTCGGGATTCGTAGAAATAGAGACTACGGGTAGGTCTCTTTCTTCAAAATTTTCATTGAAAAAATAGGTGTGGGTAATGGGTTTACCGCCGATAAAATTGGCTTGAAAAACCCTTGCACGTAGATTGGTTGTGGCTGCAATTTGAAGTGGTGCGGTATATTGAGGTGAGTTCAAGGTCGGCAAAGAACCATCCAAAGTATAGTGAATCGTCCCGCCCAAAGCAGTCAAATCGACTTCAATGGGTGCATCATAAAAACCTCCTCTCAATGAAAAATGGGGTTCGTAAAAAGTCAGTCCTTCAAAAGATTCTGTTGAGTTGCTGCTGCCTGGTGTAGGCGTTAGGAAAAAACTCAAATTGGGAGAACCATCGGTCCTTCTTCCCATCGAAATATCGGTTTTTTGGACACTGTAGATAATACTGTCCAAAGTCAAGGTATCTGTATTGTATAAGCCAATCTGTTCACCATCTTTGGTGAGTTTGAAATTGGTATGCAAACCTGTGTCCTCTCCGTCAGTCCAGACCAACAAAAAACTATTGGCTTCGATTTGGGTATTTGGAGGAAATTGCCATTTGGATTTGTCGCCGAAGTTGTCGGTCAAAAAATAGCCTGATAGGTTGACGGGCTGATTGAAGTCGTTGAAAAGTTCTACCCAGTCACCTGTTTCGTCAAAGTCGGGGTCGGCAATGGTGGAAGAATTGGAGGACATCCACTCATTGATGTAGATTTGAGCCGATGTTTGTAAGGAAAAGAAAGAAAATAGTACTATTGCTAAAAACTTGTTCATAGGAATTGAATTGATTTCTATACAGAATAAGCATTATTTAGCAAAACGGGGACTGCAAAGATAGGACAAATTACAAATAAGAGAAAAAATTAGAAGTTTAATTTTGATGCCTCAAAGACTCTTTTTGTAATGTGTTTTAACAAAAACCAATCTCATTCATTTCACAAAATTTCAAACAATCTTTTTCTTCAAACAAAGACTGTTGTTTACTCCAATGTACTGCCCATAGTTATCTATTCGGCAATAACCACACTTTACATAAAACCGAATCGCTTCAGGCTGTTTTATCCCTGTTTCCAAAATGGCATGGGTATAGTTGAGTTCGGCAGCCCAATACTCCAATTCGTTGATGACTTCATAAGCGATACCAGAACCTCGCAAATTTTCGAGCAAAAACATTCTCTTGATTTCCACTGTATTTTCATCGTACTCTTTGAAGGCTCCACAAGCTACTGGGGTTCCATTTTGGTAGGCGATGATTACGTTTTTGATGTTATCGACTTTGTTGAATTTGGTGTAAAAACTTTGCATTGCACCATATTTATCCAGCAAGTAGCTGTCTAATAAAGGAATGAGTTGGTGAAAGTCGGCATTGGAGGAATCGGTTCTGAGCAATGAAAAAGACTTGGTGCAGCCATACAGATGCATGTCTATCAATACTTTTTCTCGTTTTCGATAGTCTTTTAGTAAAGTGCCTTCGAAAAGAAAGCCACAATTTTCTGCTACTTTTATGCTTGCAGTATTCGATGGAGCGATTTTCATAAACAACCTTGTGACTCGTTTTTCACCAAAACACCAATCTCTGAACCCCTTCAATGTTTCGGAGGCATAACCCTGTCTTGTGTGGTTTTTGAAGATAAAGTAAGCGATTTCGCCTTTTGGTACTCGCCAGTCTATTCCTCGCACCGAAATATGTCCTATGAATTGATGGGTTTCCTTCAAAAAAACACCAAAGGAATAGCCTTTATTTTTGCTCCAAGCGATTGATTTCTGTTTTAGGTATTCCTGAGTGGTTTCTATCGAATCCGAAGCCCGCAACATATTTGGAAAATAGTCGACTAAATGTTCTCTATTGGACTGCATTTGCTTCAAAAATTCTTCGGCATCCGTTGCTGTATAGGGCCTGAGTAGGAGTCTCTCGGTTTGTATCATCTCAGCGTTTATTTTTTACGCTTGAAGATAATATAGCTTTCACAATGTGCCAAATGATTTTCAGATTATCTGTTCAATAAATAGCACACTGATTGAACCGATTTAAATGGTTTGAACGGATTTCTTAGGGTTATCTGTGAAAATCTTGTCCTATCAGTTAAATCTGTGTTCCACCGAATAAGTCGGTGATTTTTTCTTTAATTTAATCCTTTTGGAAATAGCACACTGATTGAACCGATTTAAATGGTTGGAACGGATTTCTTAGGGTTATC
>JBGCDY010000087.1:0-4188 GCA_045105835.1 Chitinophagales bacterium | reverse complement strand
TTCCCTTCAAATCTACCCCAACCCTGCAAAAGAGTTCCTAAACATTGATATAGGAACAGATTTGGCTTCCAAACAAGGCATTGAATTGCTACTATTCAATACAGTAGGGCAATTGCAGTCGGCTCAACCCATTTCCAATATCGGGGTTTCAACGATAGCTATTGAAGCATTGCAGCAGGGTTTGTATTTGTTTCAACTGAAGACAAAAGAAGAAATCTTGATGAATGGGAAGGTTTTGGTGGAGTGATTTGGATTGTATTAATGCTTCTAAAAGCTTATCAGATTATTTTTATTTTGGCTGAAACCACACCAAAAAACTAAGTTTCAGCCAGAATAAAACTTTATTCTGGCTGAAAGTGTTTATTTTCATATAGTTTCAGCCAAAAAAAATATCAGATGAATCCATTAATCGGTAGAAAAGAAGAAGTAAAACGTCTCAAATCTTACTTAAATTCTCGCAAATCAGAGTTTGTAGCCATTTATGGAAGGCGACGAGTTGGCAAAACTTTCTTGATTCGCAAAGCATTCAACAACGATTTTGCCTTTCAATTAACAGGCTTGGCAAATGTGTCGATGAAACATCAATTGAGTCAATTTCATGCAGCTTTGACCCAACATGCCGCCCATTTCAGCTGGCAACCTGAACCTGCAACAGATTGGTTCATTGCATTTCGGCAATTGGCTGGCTTTTTGGAGAAACTACCTATCGGAGATAAGAAAGTTATATTCTTAGACGAATTACCTTGGTTGGATACCCACAACTCAAAATTTCTTTCGGGGCTCGAACATTTTTGGAACAGTTGGGCTAGTGCTCGTGATGACATTGTTTTGATAGTATGCGGTTCGGCTGCGGCATGGATGTTGAGTCATTTAATCAAAAATAGAGGCGGTTTACACAATCGCTTAACCGACCGTATTCGATTAGCACCTTTTACATTGGCAGAAACAGAGGAGTTCTTGAAGGAAAAAAATGCCATTTACAATCGCTATCAAACTCTATTGATTTACATGGCTTTCGGCGGTATTCCTTTCTATTTGGACTTTATCAAATCCGAAAAAAGTGCCATGCAGAACATTAACGATTTGTGTTTTCTGTCTGATGCTCCTTTTCGATTGGAATATGAAGGTTTGTATGCCTCTTTGTTCAAAAAACATAAACGCCATATTGCAGTGATTGAAGCATTGGCAACAAAGGGAAAAGGTTTGAAACGCAAAGAAATTATCAAACAAACCAAGCTTTCTGATGGTGGTGGTTTGACAAGGGTTTTAAAAGAATTGGAAGAAAGCAATTTCATTCGTCGCTACAAGACTTTTGGCAAAAAGAAAAACCAAAACTTATATCAATTAGTGGATTTGTACTCTCTTTTTTATCTAAGATTTATCAAAAACACAGACGAAGACGACGAACAATTTTGGCTAAATATCATCGAAACACCCACTTTCTTTTCTTGGGCAGGCTATGCCTTTGAGATGGTTTGTCTTCACCACATTCCTCAAATCAAAAAAGCCTTAGGAATTAGTGGTGTCCAAACGATTACTTCAACTTGGCACGCTCCCGATGCTCAAATCGATTTGATATTGGACAGAAAAGACCAAGTTATCAATGTTTGTGAAATGAAATTTTCTGTTGCCCCTTTTCTGATTGACAAAAAATATTCTGAAAACTTAAACAATAAGGTGAATAGCTTTCGGCAAAGAACAGGCACTCGAAAAGCCTTGTTTCTTACCCTTGTTACAACTTATGGCGTTCAACAAAATAAATATTCCTACCTAGTTCGTAATGATTTGAAGATGGATGTTTTGTTTGATTGAAAATGTCTGTATCTATTTAGATATTTTCAAACAAGTCATCTAAATCCAAGGCTTTATGTACCAAACCCAAACTGTGTGAATTTTTTTTCAAGCCAAAAGTGGTAATCACCATATAAAACAATTGTTTTTTCGTTTTGGTGACTTGCCTAAACACACCCATCTTTTTCCGCAATTTGGAGGCATAATCTTTAGTCAAAACAAATTCCTCATTGTAAAACTTAATCTCAAAAAGATTGATAACATGGTCATTTCTATCAATCACCAAGTCGATTTGCGCCCCATCGATTTCCTCCGTTGCTTTGTAATAAAAGGCAGCAGATTCTGAATAAACACCTGAAATTCCTATGCTTTTTTTGATTTCTGGAATGTGCTTTAGACATATATTTTCATACGCATACCCTGACCAAGTTTTCCAAGATTGCGTTTGACTCAGTTTTTGCCAAATATTTTCCTCCTCATGCACCTTATTCTCAATAAAATACAAATAAAACAGTGAGTATTCGTCTGTCAAGCGATACAGTAATTTTCGTTTTTTCTTGCCAAAGGGATAGTAGCTTGAAATAAAGCCAGATGCATCCAATTCCTGCAATATTTTTGTCAAGCCTCCTCCATCCGAAAAGCGTGTTTGTGTAATCAATTCTTGTCGGGTCAAGCCACTATTTTTTCGAGCCAAAGCCCGAATAATCTCAATGTGATTGTCCGAATTTTCAAACAAAGCAGGGTACAATCTGGAAAACTCACCACGCAACATTCCATTATCCGAAAAACAAATTTGGTCAATATTTTGTGTAGCACTCAAACCTGCTTCAACCTCTCCCAAATAATGCGGAATTCCACCCATCGCCATATATAACTGCAAAATCTGGTATCGGTCTAAAAACACCTCTCGACTTTTCAAAAAATGTTCCGTTTCAGGTAGATTGAAGGGCTTCAAAAAAATGCGTTTTGTGATGCGATTGTGCAAACCTCCCTTGTGGTTTACCACTTTCTGAATCATCCAAGAAGCAGCCGAACCACATATAACGACCACTATGTTTTGTTGGTCTGCCCAGCTGTTCCAAAAGTAGCCCAGAGCCCTCAAAAATCCCGAACGATTGGTAGCCAACCAAGGCAGTTCATCCAAAAAAACAATTTTGCGTTTGCTCTTTTCCAATGATTCCAAATGTCGAATCAACAAAACAAAAGCATCTAACCAGTCTTTTGGTTGTTCGATGGGCAAGGTAGGGTCGGCAAATTTTTCCAATTGAAGTTTGAAATTCTTCAATTGTTCTTTTTGTGGAGCATTTTGAATACCTGTAATTTCAAAATCAAACTTTCCTTTAAAAAAAGACCTTACCAAAAACGTTTTACCAACCCTTCGACGACCGATTATTGCCACCATTTCGGCTCGTTTTGAAGTCCATGCTTTTTGCAGTATTTCCTGTTCTTTTTGTCGACCAATAAGTTGTTCTTGCATTGTTTTAATTTTATAGCTCGCTGAAACAAGTCAAAAATAACCTTTTTCAGCGAGTTATAAAAACACATACCTCGCTGAAAAACCATTTAACAATAAAACAATACTACCATTTAAAAATTCCCCTTTTGAAGCCATATCTTTGCGCCTTCATTTTCAAAACATACAATCCAAAGCAAAAATATGTCTTTAATAAAAGTCAAAAAAGCACTTATAAGTGTATCTGACAAAACGGGTTTGATTCCACTTGCTCAAGCATTGAAGTCCTTCGGCTGCGAAATCATCTCGACAGGTGGCACAGGTAGAAAATTGGCAGAAGCAGGTATTGATTACACCGACATTTCAAAAGTGACGGGTAATCCTGAAGCTTTTGGTGGGCGCATGAAAACCATTTCTTTCAACATCGAATCGGCATTACTATTTGACCGTGAGCGAGATGCAAAAGAAGCGGCTGATTTAAACATTGAAGCCATTGATATGGTGGTCTGCAATCTCTATCCCTTCAAAAAGGTATTGGAAGCGGGAGCAGATTTTGAAACTTTGATTGAAAACATCGACATTGGAGGGCCCACAATGGTACGTGCTGCCGCCAAAAACTTCAAATACGTAGCGACCATCACCGACCCCAGTAGCTATGAAGCCATCATTGCAGAATTGGAAACCGAAAATGGTGCATTGACCTACGAACTCCGCCACGAATTGATGCGCATCGCCTTCAATCACACCGCAGATTACGATGCAATGATTGCACAAGCGATGGACAAATCCCTCGGAAAAGAGTCTATACGTTTGTCTTTCACAGGTGGCAAAACGCTTCGATATGGTGAAAATTCTCACCAATCAGCCCTTTACTTCAAAGAAGTCGGCGCACCCAATTCGCTATATGACATGGATATTTTGCACGGCAAAGCCTTGTCTTTCAA
>JBGCDY010000086.1:0-2196 GCA_045105835.1 Chitinophagales bacterium | reverse complement strand
CAATTTTTACAGCTGTAACTGACAAAAGCGGCAGCTCTAAAAGAAGCTCGTATAACTTATTTGTTTCCATTTTGCAAAGCTATACTTTTTGGCTCTTTGATGCTGATTTTTAGTGCCCTCCACTAAATTCATCCATGAGCCACAATTTTATTGATTGATTTAATTTTGTCCTACCACTTATTTACTTCAATTTTTCATTTACTTTCTGCAATAACCAATTGCCATTTGCAGTGTTGGAAGTTTCTTCAATTTGTTTTTTGATTTTCAACAAACGGCTGTTTTGACCTTTGGGAAGGCGACTCAATCGGGCAATAAATTTGATAAAATTGAGGTAGATTTTCTTCCTACTTTCCGACAATAGCTTGTTCCGCTTCAAATAGATTTTGAAGGAATCACTCAGAGAGTAAAATGCATCAATTTCGTCCAGTTCATAATAGACCCGCAATAATAAGGTTCGGGACTTGATACTGTATCCAATGTCTTCAAAGGTGACTTCGTGCAAGAGCTTCAAAGCATCATTGAACTGATTTTGGTGAAAATACAAGTACGCCAAGTTGTAAGCATAGGCATTTTGGCGAAAATTGGGAGCCAGTTTGTCTTTATAAGTCTCGATAAACTCTTCTGTCCATTCAAATTCTTTTGTGCCAACACCTGCATCTACGATGTTCATAAAACTCCAGGGCGACAAGTATTTACCTTCAAAAATAATTTCTTTGCGCAAGACTTCTCTATATAAATCCAAGGAATCTGCACGATAATATTCTTTTCCTTTTCTGATTTTTTGGATACAATAATTCACCCCATATAAGTACATGTCTCTTGCCTCCTGCTTCGAAAAGCGATGAGAGTATTTTTTCAGTAATTCCTTTAAATGCTTGAAGTTCTCTTCATTTTCCCCCTCCAATAAACACCGAAGAATGGCTGTGTAAATGGCAATAGGAGGAATATCATCGTGAGGATGTTCTTTGAGGTAAACCAGAATTTCGTTCATCAACCGCAACTCATAATTGGAAACCATCACATTTTGGCGGTTCAATATTTCGCAGCAATAACGGAGCTTTTCGGACAAATAATACAAGTCGAGGTTGTCTATCGCCTGCTGTAAACTCTTGTCATAAATGTGCTTCTTTTGTCGATCGAAATACACGTTTTCATGGGCATGTAATAAGAACTCATTGTAGTAATAATTGTGATCGTAATATTTCGCAGAAGTTTGGAGTTTGCGAAGTGGACGGATAACACTCTGAAAAGGCTTTTCTAATTGCCATTTGTTGTAAATATCAAGCAGGTAAACCCCTTTCTGAATGGGATTTCGCTGCAATTCTTCTTGCGCCAAAAAATCCTCCACTAACTTCAATAAATCACTCATCCAATACCCCACCAGTTTTTCTTGATAGACTGCTTTTTGGGGTAGTACATACTCATAAGCATTCTTTTTACTCATGTTAATGCTCTCAAAATCAGGAGCATATTGCAGCAAAAAATAATAGAATACAATCACCTCCTCTTTTTTATTGAAGTAAGGAGATGCCACAAAATCTTCAAACCTTTTGAGCTCTCGTTTTGAGAAGCATTGAAGAACACTGACTAGTTTACTTGAGTTCATAGCAATGGTATGACATTATTTTAGCTCGAAAATACGAAAGTTTTTTCGGAAAGCGAGTCTTTATGTAGGGAATTCAATGCGCCCACATCAAGCCTAAATTAATGACAATCAAAAACTTACTGTTTTTTAGCATATTTGGTATAGTATCTAAAACCTTCGGAAATTAATGGAAATAGCTGCAAAATGTATTTTTTTAAGCCCTCAGGATAGGTGATTTTTGTGACAGGAACAATACTTAAGCTAAAATGTCAGTATATGAAATACCCTATTTTATTCAAAATTAGTCTTTTATTATCCTGTTTTTGGATAGCTCTTGGAGTAGATATTCAGGCGCAACCCACCAACCCACAAGAACTGATTGTGGCTGTTGATGATACGGTTACGATTTCGACTCCTATCGAACAAGTCTATTTTGAAACGATAGATGTATTGGCAAATGATGTATTGCCTGACAGTGCCATTGTATTGGTTATTCCTACAGAACCTGAATATGGTTTGGCGCACTGGAATATTTCTTCTAAGACCATACAGTATGTTCCTTTTGAATTTGGTGACGAAGGTTTTGTAGACCAGTTTGATTATACCATTCA
>JBGCDY010000085.1:0-2695 GCA_045105835.1 Chitinophagales bacterium | reverse complement strand
GAATCCCAATAGGAATCTACTGCCTAACACAAGAATACGAGTCCTTTTTCAAAGCAATTCTCGGTCTCATTCTCATCCTATTTGCAGCCTTCAATCTGCTCAATTTCAAAATGAAATACGCCAAATCACCCCTACTTTTTGGTTTCTTGGCAGGTGTTTTTGGAGGGGCTTACAATACACTTGGTCCACCGATTGTGGTCTATGCTTCTACCCAAAATTGGGACACCAAAACCTTCAAGGCGACTTTGCAAGGTTATTTTATCGTAACGGAAGTGGCGATTGTTGCGGGGCATGGAATCAGGGGATTGTGGACTCCAATGGTCTTGAATTATTTGCTGCTGTCTATTCCTGCGCTTATTCTTGGGTTTGTGTTGGGAAACCTTTTGTATGGCAAATTGGATGAAGGGAAATCAAAGTTTTGTATCAATGTGTTTTTGATTTTTATGGGGATTTTTTTGGTGGTTTGTGGGTGATTTTTAGGACAACGAAAAAATCTGATTTTTACACAGCATAAAAACCTAATTTTAGTACAACGGGAAAAACTAATTTTTACACAGCATAAAAGCCTAATTTTAGTACAACGAAATAACCTAATTTTGATGTATCTTTACTATTCAAAAAACGAAATAGTATGGCACAACCAAACGAAAAACTAGCTGAATCATTAGAAGTATTAAAAAAACTTCAAATAAATGGTATTTCATCAGTGATTAAATCTTCAGAGATAAGTAGAACACATAGAGAAAGATTGGTTAAAACAGGTTTTTTAAAACAAATCATACAGGGCTGGTATGTTACGAAAAACCCTAATGAAAATAGAGGAGAGACAACTTATTGGTACACAAATTATTGGGCTTTTTGCCAAAGGTATCTAAAAGAAAATTATAATGAAGATTATACTCTTTCAGCAGAGCAGTCGCTTTTAATGCATGCAGGAAGTACTGTGATACCTCAACAACTGTTGATAAAATCTTCAAAAGGAATAAATAGCCCTACCAATTTACTTTTTGACACATCATTATATGTACTAAAATCTCCAATATCGAATAAAATTGAAACAGAAGAATTTAATGGAGTAAGAATAATGACAAAAGAATTTTCGATAGTATATAGTTCCCTGACTATGTTCAAACATAATCCAATTGAAGTGAGAACAGTATTGGCATTGATAAGAGATTCATCTGAAATTTTACGCCCATTATTAGCAGGTTCTCATACAGTTAAAGCAGGTAGGATAGCAGGAGCATTTCGAAATATTGGTAGAAATGAAATTGCAGATGAAATTGTAAAAACAATGAGGTCTGCAGATTTTAGAGTAATAGAAGAAGACCCATTTGAATATACAACTCCAAGTATTTTAGATACAAGAGAACGGTCTCCGTATGCGAATAGAATTAGGTTATTGTGGAGTGAGATGAGAGAGGCTATAATTAAAAATTTTCCCAAAGCACCAGGTTTACCAAAAGATAATAAGACATTTTTGAAGTCTATTGAAGATATATATGTTACAGACGCATATCATTCTTTGTCTATCGAAAGGTATAGAGTATCAAAGGAATTGATTGAAAAAGTGAGAAGTGGTGATTGGAATATAGAAAAGGAAGAAGATAGAAAACATAGAGATGCAATGGCAGCAAGAGGTTATTGGCAAGCTACTCAGGCGGTAAAAGCTAGTATTGAGAAAATCCTTGAGGGAGGAAATGCAGGTAAAACTTTTCGAAGCGACCATAGAGGTTGGTATCAAGAGCTTTTTGCACCAAGTGTTAGGGTAGGGTTATTGAATCCTGCTGATTTGGCGGGTTACCGAACCAATCAAGTCTATATCTCCAACTCAATGCACCCCCCCCGTAACAAACACGCACTACGAGATGCTATGCCTATCTTTATTGAACTTCTTGAAACTGAACCAGAAGCAAGTGTACGTGCTGTATTAGGGCATTTTATTTTTGTGTATATTCATCCTTACATGGACGGAAATGGCAGAATGGCTAGGTTTTTAATGAATACGATGCTTACATCGGGGGGCTATCCATGGACAGTTATTCCTGTAGAAAAAAGAAAGACTTATATGTTTTCTTTAGAGCAGGCGAGTGTAAAAAATGATATAGTTCCCTTTTCAAATTTTATTGCTGACTTAGTTCAGAAAAGTATGAATGGAAATCCTGTAGCAAAACTATGACAGATGTAGTAAATTAAAATTGAGTTGATAATGAAATTTAAAGTTTCGTACAAAAACATTTCATGCCACAGAACGACTGTTCAAAATGTTTGGCAAGTTGACCATTGAAGCTGACAAAAAAATCTTAGTAGAATTCAATCAAAATAAAAAAGCTCAATAACGGTGGGTTTCGAAACCCACCGTTATTGAGCCTTTCTAAAATCTTACATCTCGATAAATTACGCCCTCTTCGCCTTCTCCCACATTACCGACTGCGAACCAGCCCAATTTCGCATAAAACCACGGTAAACAGCATAGTTCATGATGCAGAAATAGTACGGCACAAAAAATGCTTTGACCTTGATTTTCTTTTTCTCAAAAGCATAACCCATTGCAGCAAAGGAATAAAACAGAATTTGCAGCAATAAAATCGCCGAATACATACCGCCCATACTGACTGCCAAAGCGATATTGGTCGCCAAAATCAAAGGCAAAACCAAAGGAGCTAAAGTCCAACGCAATACCCGATGTGAAACA
>JBGCDY010000084.1:0-7131 GCA_045105835.1 Chitinophagales bacterium | reverse complement strand
ATGTGTCTTTTTCGCAAAAACTGCAACAAAGTACCACTCATAATATATCCTCCAACATCAATCCCAACCTCATCAATCAATTCAAAAACACCCTTCGAAAAACCCAACTGCTTCGCTGCTTCATCCACCTGCAAAATATCTCCCCCTTCTTCCAACAACAACAAAGCCTCATTCAGCAAAACTGCCAAAAGACGAGTAGTGTAAAAACCTGGGGAATCTTTGACCACAATCGGAACTTTCCCTTGTCGAATCCCCACATCTATTGCAGTAGCAATCACCGATTTTGCCGTGTGTTGAGTTACAACTATTTCAAGAAGTGAACTTTTCAAAATAGGCGGAAAATAACACATCCCAATCACTTGAGAAGGATTTTTGGCATGAACTGCAATATTAGAAATGCTTATTGAAGAAGTGTTGATGGCATAAATCCCATTAGAGGGTAAATATTCCATACAATCCGACAATACCTGTCTCTTCAAATCAATATCTTCAAAAACTGCCTCCAAAACCATTCCCACCCCTTCAAAGCCTTCATAATCGGTAGTAGTCTGTAAGTTGGTCATCCACTCACCTTGTTTCTTGGCACTGATAAAACGTTTTTTGGACAAATCAGCCAAATGCCTCCAAATTCGAGCCTGCACCTGCGCCAATGTTTGTTCACTCAAGTCGCTCAAAATCACTTCAAAACCTTGCACCAAACTCTGCCTCGCAATGTTTTCTCCCATTTTACCTGACCCAATAATTCCTATTTTAGAAACAGGTCTTACTTGATTTGCCAAAGGATTCTTCTTTTTTTCCTTCACTGCAAAGAAAGTCCTAATCAACTGTTTGGCAATAGGGTGCGTCACCATTTCGTCCATACCCTTTATTTCCAACTCATAGCCTGCCCGCACACCATACTTATAACCCATTGCCACACATTCAATAATTTTGAGCAAAGCAGGATAATTTCCGTAGGCATATTGATGCACTTTTTGACGAGCCCTATCCAGTATCATCGACCGACCAATTGAAGTACTTTCCTTCCATTTGTCCAAAGCCGATAACTTAGAATGCCTCACTATTTTCTTCCCCACCAATTCCAATGCCTGCTGTTGTGCCACCAATTCCAATTGGTAAGGATGCACTAATTTATCCACCAAGCCCATTCGCTCTGCCTTATAAACGTTGACCTCCTCCCCCAGTACCAACATCTCCAAAGCTGCTTGAACTCCTACCAAACGAGGTAATCGCTGAGTTCCACCACCACTCGGAAGCAGACCCAACCTAACAGAAGGAAACGAAAAAATACTGTCTGAACGCACCGTTGCCAAGCGATAATCGCAAACCAAAGCCAATTCTACCCCAATTCCCATACAATCTCCATTAATCGCTGCAACAATAGGTTTGGGATAGGTTTCCATTCTTTGTAGCAAGCCCTGTATTCGTCGTCCATGTTTTTCCCAAACCCCAAGTTCTTTGATGTCAAACAGGAATGTCCAATCTATATCTACCGAAAAATCTTTTTGCCGATGGCTCAATACAACCGCCTCTATGTCATCATTCAATTCTATTGAAGTCAATACTTCCTCCCATTCTGCCAACAAATTAGGCAGCAAATTTTCTTTAGCAAGTTCCAATTGTTCCAACCAAATCCAAGCGCAGCGTCCCCGAATTTGCAGTTCAAAATATTTCATGTTTCTTGTTTTTTTCTACTCTAAAACCTTAGAGGTAAATTAAATGACACTTCAAAATCAGCTTTTTGTGAAATGATATTTGTAGGTTCATTATTGAAGTCTTCCTCAACATTCTCGATTTATGCATTCTTGTTAAAAAACCTTCTGTACTTCAAAAACCACACAAACTAAAATTTCGTACTTCTTCACATCAGGATTATTAAAACTACAAAAGCTAAAAATAAGTTTTATTCACCAATTTCGAGCCTTTCTCTTGTTTTTACAATTCAAAAACTTTTCTTAAAATTGTCACCATGAAAATCAGTATCATCATCCCAACACTAAATGAGACCAAGAACATTCAAGAACTCATCCCTCTTTTGCTACAATATGGGGGAAAACACCTTGCGGAAATCATTGTCGTAGATGGACACAGTACTGACCAAACCATTGAAGCCGCTCAACAGATGGGTGCCATTATCTTAAAAAGTCCTCAAAAAGGGCGAGCCAAACAAATGAATTTTGGAGCAGTCCACGCCAAAGGCGATATCCTTTATTTTATCCATGCTGATACCCGCCCCCCAACTTCTTTTGCAGCAGATATTTACACTGCCATTGAAGAAGGTTATTCTATGGGTAGCTTTCGATTCAAATTCAATCCCAATAAGGGCTTGTTAAAAATAAACGCTTTTTTCACCCGTTTCGATAGACTGATGTCAAGAGGTGGCGACCAATCCCTTTTTATTCTCAAATCCGATTTTGAAAAATTGGAAGGTTTTGATGAAGGTCACCAAATCATGGAAGACTACGAATTCATCATTAGAGCAAGAAAAACACTCAACTTCAAAATCATTCCAAAAGCAGTCACGGTTTCGGCACGTAAATATGAACAGAATAACTATTTTCGTGTCAATATCGCAAATGGCATCGTTTATACCATGTTTTTGTGTGGCGCATCACAAGACAGCATGATTAATACCTACAATCGGCTACTCAATATCAGTCGATACGGCAAATAGTTTTGCATTATTAAAGCCACCGTAATTTCAACCAATCAAAAAGCAAACCTGAAAATGCAACAATTCGATTCTTATACCAAGCTTGAAGAACTCGTTAAAATTGACTCTCCAAGCGGTTTTACCCACAAAGCCTGTAGATACGTTTTTGATTTACTGAAGAGTTATGGCTACGATCCTAAATTCACCAACAAGGGAGCAGTCACTTGTGATTTGGGCGAAAGTCCTACTGTTGCATTTGCAGCACACATTGACACTTTGGGCGCAATCGTAACGGGTGTCAAAGGTGATGGCACACTTTCTTTCTCCAAAATTGGAGGCCCTGTTTTAGCAAGTTTTGAAGCTGAATATTGTAGAATTTATACCCTTGACGACAAGGTTTATACAGGCACACTGCTGCTCGACAATCCCTCTGTACATACCAACCGTCAAGCAGGAAGCACCAAACGAGAATTGAGCAGTATGCACATTCGCATTGACGAAGAAGTGCACAATACCGATGATGTGAAAAAACTGGGGATTCGTGTTGGAGATTTCATTTGTTTTGATACCAAATACCAAGAACTCGACAATGGTTTTATCAAGTCTCGTTTTATGGACAACAAAATCAGCTGCTATGTCCTATTCGAGGTAGCACGCCGATTGAAAGAAAAAGGACAAAGCGCACCTATCCAATTGTTCTTTTCCAACTACGAAGAAGTCGGACATGGTGGCACCTGTGGTTATGCTCCAACAATTCAAGAATTAGTGGTTTTGGATATGGGAGTTGTAGGCGGTGGCACAGCAGGTAGCGAATATCACTGCTCTATTTGCGCCAAAGATTCTACTGGACCTTACGATTATTTGATGAAAAAACGCCTAGTAAAAATTGCAGAAAGCGAAAACATCCCCTTCAAGCTTGATGTGTATCCTTACTATGGGTCAGATGGTTCTGCCGCTTTGGCAGCGGGGAATGATTTTAGAGTTGCTTTGATTGGACCAGGAGTTGCCGCTTCTCATGGCATGGAACGTACCCACAAAAAAGGAGTAGAAGCAACGATTGATTTGTGTTTGGCGTACATTGCAGCCTACCAAAAATAGGGTATCCATAAATTTTGGTTAATACATAAAAGATAGACTATCAAATTCAATAAAAAAATCATTGATTAGCACCTATCAGTTATGGATATAAAATATATTTCACCAACTCTTCGATATTTCAATAGCTTGCCTATTCCATTCAAGTTTCACGCAAAGTAGGCAAGGTTTAGCCCTTGAGCTAAAATAAAGTGGTAATTTTGTTAGCAACGCACTTGCTATAAAAAATGGGAACATCCACTTTTTTGTTTTTTAATTTTTGGGACTATACACCTTAACCGAACCGTATTCTAAACCATTTACTAACATCAAACCACAATAAACCGTGAGACTTCACAGAAACTTAGTAGCGGCTGTCACGCAGGCCGTCGAAGATATTTTTGAACACCACCAGTACGCAGACCAAGTTATTGAACGCACTTTGAAATCTAACAAAAAATGGGGTAAACGAGACCGACATTTCATCGCCCAGCACACCTACGAAATGGTTAGGTGGTGGCGATTGGTTCTCGAAACTGCCAATTATGAGATTGAAGTAAAACGCAATGACTTCTGGTATTTATTTGGCGTTTGGCTTACACTCAAAGGCGAAGATTTGCCTGGTTGGAAAGAATTTCAAAACATCAACCCTTCCCTCCTTCGCCGCAATTACGAAAACATCAAAAACATCCGTCACATCAGAGAATCCATTCCTGATTGGATAGATATTTTGGGTGAACATGAACTGGGCGAACACCAATGGGAACTCGAATTGGCTGCAATGAATCAACCTGCTCATACGGTTATTCGCACCAACCGTCTCCAAGCTTCAAAAACAGAAGTATATGATTGGTTATCCAAAGAAGGCATTGCATTTATGATGCTTCCTTGGTGTAAGGATGCTTTTGTGGTCAAACATGAAAAAAACCTTCTAAGAAGCGAAGCATTCAAAAAAGGTTGGTTTGAGCTTCAAGATGCTGGCTCACAACTAATTGCTCCTTTCTTGAACGTCAAACCTGGCATGAACGTTATTGATGCTTGTGCGGGCGCAGGGGGTAAAACCTTGCACTTGGCTGCTTTGATGCAAAACAAAGGCAGAATCTTGGCAATGGATGTCCACAGCAATAAATTAAGCACGCTGAGAGACAGAGCCAAAAGAGCTGGTGCCAACATCATCAAAACCCAAAAAATCCCTCGAAACCTCCGTTCGCTGTACAATTCGGCAGATAGAGTTTTGTTGGATGTGCCTTGTTCTGGCTTAGGCGTTTTGAAACGAAAACCCGATACCAAATGGAAATTGAGTCCAGATAACCTACGTTCTGTACAAAAATTACAGGCAAATATTTTGCGAGAATACAGCAAAATGTTGAAGATAGGCGGCAGGCTCGTATATGCCACTTGCAGTCTCCTTCCCTCTGAAAACCAACACCAAATAGACCTTTTCTTAGAAGAGCAAGATGGAAAGTTTGAGCTAATGAGTGATTTAGCTTTGTCTCCTTCTACTTATGGTTTTGATGGTTTTTACATGGCTTGTTTGGAACGAAAAGGCTAAAACAATGGGTCAAAAATTGATACCAACTTACATCGTTGATTCTTTTACAAATGCTCCCTTCAAAGGCAACCCCGCAGGCGTTTGTCTGCTGAATCATGAAATGGATGAGGCTCAAATGCTTTCTATTGCTCAAGAGTTGAACTTGTCGGAAACCGCATTTGTAAAAGAACTTCAACAAGACCACACTTTTTCGATTCGTTATTTCTCTCCTAAAATGGAAATTCCTCTCTGTGGTCATGCTACTTTGGCTGCTGCAAAGGTCATCTTTGAGAAATACCAAAGCTCCAAAGTAGACTTTATCAATGTGCAAAACTTGGTTTTACCAGTTTATCAATCTGGCGAAAACATTGTGATGCAATTCCCTGTTTATGAGACCTTTCCTGCAATTGCTCCTTTGCTCTTGCTGAAAGCCCTTGGACTAAAGGAAATCACCAACAGTGTCTACAACAAGGAAACAAAAATTCTACTACTTGAAATCAAAGACACGCAAATTCTCAAAAACTTACAACCTGATTTTGAAGCACTGCTACGCTCCCACGATTCCATCAATGGCGTATTGGTGACTGCTCCTTCTTCAAATGATGACTTTGATTTTCATTCACGGTATTTTTGGCCTTGGAGTGGAACCAACGAAGACCCTGCCACAGGTGGAACACATACTTTTCTAACAAAATATTGGAGTACAAGACTGCAAAAAACAAGTATGAAGTCTTTTCAATCTTCCCATAGAACGGGCTTTATGGAGGTGGAATTGATTGAAGGAAACGAGCTTCTGATAAAAAGCCAAGCAGTTATTGTATTTGAAGGAAATTTAAGGCTCTCATTTGATTAGAATACGGTAATCTCATTTCACGGTTTTAGTCAAAGAATTGATTTTTATTGCCCATCACCAAACTCCCTACATGAACTACCAAACCATCATCGAAGAAATTTATACACAAGTCCAAAACGGTGAAAATCTGGGTGATGTAGCCTCTTATATCCCAGAACTCAGCACTGTTTCTCCTGAAAAGTTTGGCATTCATTTGGGCACTATCAAAAACGGACACTATCAAGTCGGTGACTGCAATCAAAAATTTTCTATCCAAAGTATTGTCAAAGTTTTGGCATTGACCCTTGCCTACAAAAATGAAGGTATAAAAATCTGGAAACGAGTGGGTGTAGAACCTTCTGGCTCACCCTTCAATTCCTTGGTACAATTGGAATATGATTTGGGTATTCCCCGCAATCCTTTTATCAATGCGGGTGCAATTGTGATATGTGATATTCTTGTGAGTCAATTGGACAATCCCAAAAAGATACTTATAGATTTCATCCAAAACCTCTCCAACAACCCCAATATTCACTACTCCCAAAAAGTCGTAGATTCAGAAAAATCCATGGGTTTTCGCAATGCCGCCTTGATTAATTTCATCAAATCTTTTGGCAATATTCACAATGATGTGGACGTAGTACTAGATTTTTACTACCACCTATGCTCCATCGAAATGACCTGCAAGGAACTCGCCCAAACCTTTCTTTTTTTGGCAAACAATGGAAAAATCCCTTTTTCCAGAGAAGAAATTTTGACCGTCAGCCAAACCAAACGTATCAATGCCATCATGCAAACTTGTGGTTTTTATGATGAAGCGGGGGAATTTACTTTTCGAGTAGGACTGCCAGGCAAAAGTGGTGTTGGTGGGGGAATCATAGCCATACATCCAAGCAAATATGCCATTGCAGTGTGGAGTCCAAGATTGAATAAAAAGGGAAATTCATATAGAGGCATGAAGTTTTTGGAGTTATTCACTTCAAAAACAGAGCTTTCTATTTTTTGAGGCTGCTTTTGGAAATGTTTTGTATTGAACACAGA
>JBGCDY010000083.1:0-7071 GCA_045105835.1 Chitinophagales bacterium | reverse complement strand
GGTGAGGGGGATGTTACGCCAGTTTTGAAATAAAAATTATATCAAATCTTTGAAGCCTTCAATTCTACCTTTGCCTTCACTTGAAGTTTCTTACCCAAAATCATATCGGCCGCCTTTTCTGCAATCATAAAGACAGGTGCATTTGTATTCCCAGACACAATGGTAGGCATAATCGAAGCATCCACGACTCGGAGCCCTTCAATGCCATGCACTTGCAGTTGGTCATTGACCACAGCCATTTCGTCGTTCCCCATTTTGCAGGTACCAACAGGATGGTACACCGTTTCAACAGATTTTTTGATGTGGGCAATAAGCCCTTCTTCTGTTTCGAAATCTGAAGGAGCCACAATCTCTTTTCTATAATCATCAAAAGCCGATTGCTGCATCATTTTCAAAGCCAGTTTCCCCCCCTCTACCAACTGCTTCAAATCCGCCTCTTCCTCCAAAAAATTGGGTTGAACAATCGGTGCATCCAATGGATTGGCAGAACGCAAACCTACAAAACCCCGACTTTTGGGCTTTAATAAAGTGGGTAGAATCGTGAACCCATCGTGAGTAGGCAAAGTATAAGGGTCGTACATATCATAGTCATAACCTTTACCTGCGTGCATGGGCGCAAAGTGAAACTGAAAATTCACCCGCTCATCTGATTGCGGTGCTTCCAAATTCACAAAAGCAACTGCCTCCAATGGGCTGACGGTAAACACTCCTGATTTCTTGAACAAAAACTGCCCCAAACCCTTCACTTGGTTCCAAATCTTGATGTGATGGTTCAAGCCTTCTTGCTGTTTGGAGCTTGCAGCGATGCCATAAAATAGGTGGTCTTGCAAATTTTTGCCCACTCCTGATAAATGCTTTTTGCAGTGTATGCCCTGCTTTTGCAGCTCCTCCGCATCACCCACACCCGAAAGCATCAGTATTTGAGGAGAATTGAAAGCTCCCGCCGACAAGATCACCTCTTTGTTTACCAATACCTTTTCGGTTTTCTTTCCCTTCAAATATTCCACGCCAATGGCACGGTCATCTTCGATAAGAATTTGTTTGACATGCGCTTTGGTGATGGTCGTTAAATTCGGACGATTCAAGATAGGCTTCAAAAAAGCAGTTGCGCCACTATGTCTTTTGCCGTCTTTGATGGTAAACTGGAACATTCCCGTTCCTTTTTGTTGTGCGCCATTGTAGTCATTCGTTTCGGGGATTCCTGTCTGTTTTGCAGCCTCTACAAACGCTTCGCCATAAGGCGTTTTGAAGCGAGTGGCATAGCTAACATTCAATTCCCCATTTTTGCCATGATAGGCTTCATCTACTTGGTCAAACTGCTCGTTCTTTTCAGATTTGATAAAATAAGGCAAGATTTCCTCAAAACTCCAACCTTCATTTCCCATCTTCGCCCAATCATTGTAGTCTTCCTTATTGCCTCGCACATAAGCCATTGCATTGGTCGAACTGCATCCTCCCAAGGTTTTGCCACGAGGAAGGTATATTTTTCGGTTGTCGACGTGCGTTTGTGGCTCTGTCCAAAAACCCCAATCGTAGGCTTTTTTGAAGAGTTGAGAGTAGGCATTTGGAATGTGAATAAGGGGATCTCGGTCTGGTCCACCTGCTTCCAACAATAGTACTTTGATAGAGGAATCTTCGGATAAACGATTTGCCAACACACAGCCTGCCGATCCTGCGCCAATAATAATGTAGTCGAAGTTTGCCATATTGTTTGTAGATAAAATTGATGAGTTAATGAGGCACAGCACAAGATAACGATTTATTTTCCATTCTATCAAATCGGAATAACGCTTGAAAGATGGACAATTAAGGAGAAGTAAAAGGCTTCGGTATATATCAAAGTCATTCTCTCCAACGTTGAAAACAATAACATAAGTTAAGACATCATTTTTCAATCCCAAAACCAGTCAAAATCCATGTTTATTATGAAACACATCCATTTCATTGCCACTTTTTTAGTTTGTCTATTCACTATCTCGCTGCAATACCTAAACGCCCAAATTCCTGAAGATTCAAGGCAAATTCTACAAAGCGAAATCACCGCTGCCACGGTCTACCTCAATGCAGCCGAAGTACAACGAACGACAAAAGCCCAACTTTCTTCAGGTACTCACCAAATTGTATTCACCAACCTTTCCAACAAAATGGACAAAAAAAGTGTCCAATTAAGCACTTCAAAAGGAGTCGAAATCCTATCCATCAGTGTTCGTCACAAAGACAAAAAACTCGAAAACAAAACCCTTTTTATCCAAGAAAAAGAAGATTCAATTGAACTAATCAACGACCAAATTACCCTACTCAACAATGATTTGGCAGCCTACAAAGAAGAAAAACAACTGCTCCAACAAAACAAAAGCATTGGTGGCACACAAACTGGAGTCAGCATCAGCGAACTCAAACAAGCTGCCGATTTTTACCGCATACGTATGAAAGACATTCACCAATTGCAGAGCGAAGCCCAAAAACAAATCAAAGAACAACGCACACTTCTTTCTGAAATCAGGCACCGCCTCCAAAAACCTTTGAGTAAATGGAATACACCCAAAAAAGAGCTATTGGCAACCATTGAAGTCAAAAGCCCACAAAGTATTGATTTTGAGCTAAAATATTTGGTCACGGATGCCCTTTGGAGCCCAAGCTACAACCTTAGAGCTACCGATATCACCCAACCTGTTCGCCTCGAATACCAAGCCCAAGTTTACAACAACACAGGCAGCGACTGGAAAAACGTTCAACTCAAACTCTCGACTGCCGATCCCACACAAACGGCTTCAAAACCTCAATTGGAAGTATGGACGCTCAATCACCAACAGAAAAAATCCTATGGCGAAGGTATATCCAATGCTCGCCCTTCGGCTTATGCCTACGATACTATTTACACATTTGACCCCGTATCTTACGAAGAAAAACCGCAAATAATCAGAAACGAACAAGCCATGCAAGAAATCGAAGTCGGAGAACTCAGCACCGAATTTGAAATAGAAAAAAAATACGACATTCCGTCCACTGCCATTCCCTATCAAGTCACCGTAACGGAATACGATTTGGACGCTACTTACAAACATTTTTGTATTCCAAAACTGGACAAAGGCGTTTTCTTATTGGCGCAAGTCACAGGTTGGACGGATTTGAACCTCATTGCAGGGCCTGCAAAAATCTATTACCAAGATACTTATATGGGAGAATCTCGCATCGAAACCAGTGGAATTAGAGACACCTTGGATTTGTCTTTGGGTAGAGACGAAAAAGTGGTGGTTACCCGCACCAAACGCCAAGACGAAAGCGGCAAAAAATTCTTGGGACTAAATACCAAGGAAACTTTCCTATACGAAATCAGTCTCAAAAACAACCGTTCGACATCCATACAAGTCGAAATCCAAGACCAAATTCCTGTGGCTCAAGAAAAAGACATTCATGTGGATGCCATCGAACTGAGCAATGCGGAGCAAGATGAATTGAGCGGCAGACTTTTGTGGAGGTACAATTTGAAGGCGGGAGAAAGTGAAAAATTTGACCTCTCTTTTTCGGTAAAATACCCCAAGGGCAAGAAGGTCATGATTCGCAAATCAAAGAGAATTTCTTCTCCCCGTTTTTTTTAGTGGTCTTTCGAAGTAAAATATCAGGTAAAGTTTGCCTCCACAAGTAGTAAGCGAGGCTAAATAATACCTTATTTTTGCCCTTCAATCAAAAAACATACAATGACCAACACCTCAACATACACTCCCCAATTCACTCAAGAAAATGCTCAATCTTTGGCGTGGGAACACTTTCAAATTGAAATCATTTCCATCAAAGTACTTCCCAGTTATGAAGATCAAAATTTTCATGTAAAAACCAAAGATGGAAAACAATTTGTCTTCAAAATCATGGCACTAGGAACGGATATCAACAAAATAGAATTGGAGCACCTGACCATGCTTCAATTGAATGCAACCCAATATGATCTCCAATTTCCCCAACCTGTTCCCAATCAAAAAGGAGATTTCATCACCCAAATCCCTGCTTCAAATGGGCAGCACTATTTCATGCGCTTATTGACTTGGGTCGATGGGCGAATGATGGCAAAGGTGAATCCTTGTAAGGCGGAATTGTTGGAAAACTTGGGAGAGGCTTGTGGGCGAATTTGTTGGGAATTGCAGGGCTTGGATCATCCCGCTGCCCATCGAGAATTTGATTGGGACAATTCACAAGCGATTTGGACAAAAGAGGCAACACACATTTTCAAAAAAAAGGAAGAACAAGCTTGTATCAAATATTTCATCGAACTATTTGAGCAAGAAGCATTGCCACACTTAGGCAATTTGCCCAAAAGTGTGGTTCACAATGATCTCAATGACTTCAATGTATTGGTCAGCAAGGATTTGGTTCACCCCAAAATTGTGGGAGTGATTGACTTTGGGGATGTGGTCTATACCAATACCATCAATGAATTGGCGATTTGCATAGCCTACAATTGTATGAACAAAAAAGACCCTTTGACCGCAGCTTGTCAAATCCTCAAAGGCTGTCACCGTGTTTTTCACTTCACAGATGCGGAGTTGAAAGTGTTGTTTCCTTTGATTGCCATTCGTTTGGTGGTCAGCATCACCGCTTCGACTCAACAATTGGTCGAAAATCCTGAAAACGAGGAATATTTATTGGCACATCAACAGCCTGCATGGGCGCTCTTGAAACAATTGAAGGAAATCTCTCCCCGATTTGCCTATTATGCCTTTAGAAATGCTTGTGGTCAAAACGCCTGTCCTCAAAATGAATTATTTGTAGAATGGGCAGCAAAACACCAAACGGATTTGGGGCAGGTCATTTTTCCGAGTACTGCAAAGGCTTTTCCTTCAAAAACCTCGAACTTTCTTGTCTTTAATCTCAGTGTAGGCAGCCTTCAATTGGGCAACAATCCCAACTTTGAAGATGCACAGCTTTTTGACCAAAGAGTGAATCAACTTTTAGTCGAGGGAAAAACCGATATTGGAATTGGTCGCTACAATGAGGTTCGCCCGATTTATACGACTGACAGCTATTTGGTGGAAGGCAACAATGGTCCTCAATGGCGAAGTGTTCATATAGGTTTGGATATTTTTATGGAAGCACAAACGCCTATTTTTGCGCCTTTGGAGGGTCTGGTGCATAGTTTTCAATACAATGATGCGGATAGGGACTATGGTCCCACTATTATTTTGGAGCATCGAGTCAGTGAAAAATTGACTTTTTATACGCTCTATGGTCATTTGAGTTTGGATTCCTTGGAAGGATTGGAGGAAGGTCAGGTGATTCAAAAAGGGCAAGCATTTTGTAAAATGGGTCCTATGCCTATCAATGGAAATTGGCCTGCACACCTTCACTTTCAGGTCATTTTGGATATGCTCGGCAAGAAAGGCGACTTTGAAGGAGTGATTTTTCCGCATCATCGAGAGATTTACAAAAGCCTTTGCCCTGACCCCAATTTACTTTTGGGTATTGAAGCGAAAAATTTGGTGGTAAAGGATTGCAGCAATGAAGAAATTCTATTGCAGCGACAAAAATATTTGGGGAGAAGCCTAAGTGTTTCTTATCAAAAGCCCCTTCAAATCCAACGTGGATTTGGTCCTTATCTTTACGATGATACAGGTCGCCGCTATTTGGACACTGCCAACAATGTCCCACACGTAGGGCATCAGCATCCCAAAGTCGTGAAAGTGGCACAAAATCAATTGGCGGTTCTGAACACAAATACCCGTTATTTGCACTCCAAAATCACCGAATTTGCTGAAAAATTATGCGCTACATTGCCGCCTGAATTGTCGGTTTGTCACTTTGTGAATTCAGGGAGTGAGGCGAATGAATTGGCATATAGGATGGCAAAAGCCTATTCTAATCAGCGAGATATGGTGGTGATGGAGGTGGGTTATCACGGCAATACGAATGTGTGTGTGGATATGAGTTCCTACAAATTTGATGGAAAAGGAGGCAGTGGAAAACCCGATTGGGTGCATATCTTGCCGATGCCTGATACTTATAGGAAATCTGCAAAAGAATTGGAGGAAGAGAAAGCAGTTTTGCCTTCAATTATTGAAGATTTGAAGCAAAATGGGAAAGGTATTGCAGGTTTTATTTGCGAGTCTATTTTGAGTTGTGGAGGTCAGGTTGTTTTGCCTCCGAATTACCTAAAAGAGACTTACCGTCATGTGAGAGCTGCGGGCGGAGTTTGTATTGCAGATGAAGTTCAGGTAGGATTTGGGCGAATGGGGGAATGTTTTTGGGGTTTCGAGCTGCAAGGCGTGGTTCCTGATATTGTGACGATGGGCAAGCCAATTGGAAATGGGCATCCTTTGGCGGCTGTGGTGACGACTCCTGAAGTTGCGGCTGCTTTTGCGAATGGCATGGAATACTTCAATACTTTTGGGGGCAATCCTGTGTCTTGTGCGATTGGTTTGGAGGTTTTGAAGATTGTTGAAGAGGAGGCATTGCAGGCGAATGCTTTGAAGGTAGGGAATTATTTAAAGTCTGGTTTGAAGGAACTTATGCAGCAGTATTCGATTATTGGAGATGTGCGTGGACATGGTTTGTTTTTGGGTTTTGAATTGGTCAAAAGCCGTGAAACGCTTGAGCCTGCTCCCGAACAAACGTCTTACCTCGCCAATCGAATGCGTGAACTCGGCATTCTTTTGGGTACGGATGGGCTGTACCACAATGTCATCAAAATCAAGCCTCCTATGGTTTTCAGTATCGAAAATGCAGATTTTTTATTGAAGACTTTGGAGGTGGTTTTGAAGGAGGACTTTTTATAGAAAACTCAAATTCAAAGCACAAACTCAAGCCCAAAACTTATTGAGTATCAATACTTAGTAACGGTAAAAAATAACCTGAACAATTTTTTAGCTAACATACCCCCCCCCCCCTTTCAAAAGGGGAATTAAGGTGTTCAAGTTATTTTTTTCTTATTACTTAATCTTATGTTTCGGTAAATAAAAAAAAAAAAAAAAGGATTTGGATATTAGCGGCTAAATTCCTGTAAACCTCGGAGTCGATACCCAAAAGTTTCAATATTTTAAGGTGAATAGGTTGGAGTTCAGTCATTATAGCAAAGAGTAACTT
>JBGCDY010000082.1:0-8610 GCA_045105835.1 Chitinophagales bacterium | reverse complement strand
CTCCCCTCAATGCCATTCGTACCCCTACACTAAATTTTGCAGCTTTGCGGCTATTCGAACGAATAAGGTATTTCAAGGTAAGCCTCACCAAATTGTGCTGAAACGACTTTGCGACAGGAGGTAATGCGGGGTCGCCCATATAGCCCGAAGACATGATTGAGGTAAGCGTCAATACCCTTTCGGAGTGACTAATCGCCATTCTTTGTGCAATCATTCCGCCCATAGAAACGCCAATGATATGTGCTTTTTCGATGTCCAAAGCATCCAAAACGGCAATACCATCTTTCGCCATATCTTCCAAAGTATAAGGATTCTTTTTGTCCCAGCCTTTCATCCAGTCAGACATTCCCAAACCACGATTATCGTATCGAACCACATGATAACCAGCATCCACTAAGGGCTGGTAAAAATGAGCAGGCCAGCCCAAAATCGTCGTTCCATAGCCCATCACCAACAAAACCGTTCCTTTGGGTGTACCTTCTGGCATCATGGATTCGTACCAAATATTGATGTCCCCAGATTTGGCAAGCCCTGTTTTGCCAGCCACAAGATTGGGTAAATTGTCTTCCGCCAATACTTCATCTATCACTTGGTCTGTTTCGGCAGGAATCTGAACGCCAGAATTGACATACCACCAAGTGCCAGCAACGGCCAATGCAGCAGGAACGAGAATAGGAAACATAGAAATATAATTTTAATTTGATGAATGTTGAATTGTGTTTCGGTATTTGATGGTTGAGGGTGCAATACCAAAATGCGAAGGTAATTTAATTTCGGGCATTACCAATTGCAGCCCAATTTTGATGATGGCGAAGTGGTGAATCGTATGCTCAATGTTGTACAACAATTCCCTTTCAAAACAAGTTCTAACGGTCAGTATTTCATCGCTATCGGGGCTATATCCTGCTTGAAGGTGTAAAATGGGGTTTGGTTGGAAATTTGGAAGCACTTTAATGATTTCGTCAATCACTTCAATGGCATATTCAGGTTCGTTTTCAATTCGTTGGTTTCTCTGTCGTTCATCGTAATCTATCAACCCATTACTTCTTTTCGCTTGGCTTAATAGACATTGAAAAAACTCAATGTAATGACGGCTATGTTGTCCAATATTGGAATTGAAAAGCAGCGGTAACGTTTTAGAGTAATAAACTGCCGATATTTGTTCCAAATATTTCTTTGCATCTTCAAGGAGTCCTATGGCGACCTGAGTTGGTGTCATTTGATATAAAAATTTGGTTTTCATAGAGTCTAAACGGAACAAAGTGGGTAATAAATATTGTTCCAATTGTCAAATATAGCACAAATACTCCATCTTATGTCCAAAAAAACAATTGATAATATAGATTTCCTGCACCCTCAATGGCTTCAATTATTGGCTAAAAACGCTGTCGACGAATCCATTATTATAGAGCAATGGCAAAATTTGGTAAAACACTATGAGGAGTCTCATCGGCACTACCACAATTTGACCCACCTCCAAGAATTGTTTGAATTGTTACTACCCTTTGAAGCCAAATTGGAGCACCCCAAAGCTGTTTATTTTGCCATTTTTTACCACGATATTATCTACAATTCGTTCCGAAAAGACAATGAACTGAAAAGTGCTGAATATGCGGATAAAGTTCTCCCCTTATTGAAGGTGGATACCACAACGATTCAATTGACTTACAGTTTAATCATGGCAACCAAAAACCACCATGCTATGTTGCCCAGCAATGATTTTCATTATTTCTTGGATGCAGATTTGGCTATTTTGGGAGCAAGTTGGGAAAAATATGCTATTTATGCAAAAGCGATTCGTCAAGAATACCGCCATGTTCCCAGTATTTTATATCGGCGTGGACGCAAAAAAGTACTACAACATTTACTGCAAAAAGCACCTTTGTACAATACACCTGAATTCTTTGAACGATTTGAAGCACAAGCAAGGGCAAATATAAAAATGGAATCGAAGCTCCTTTGAAGTAAATAAAGTAGCGGATTTGACGATACTCATTCCTTCAATGTAACCTTCTCATAAAACCCACCACTTTATTACAGACATTCTCATTTAATCAAAAAATAATCGGTTTTTTGACAATTTTTGCAAAGCTCATAAAGACTACGGTAGTTTTGTTTTATAAGAGATTGTTGTTCAGTAGAATTCTTATGAATTCTTTTCAAGAAATAAACTACCGTAGTCTCATTTGACTGATTTTGTCAAAGAATTAAATAATCAACAAAGATATGAACAAGAAAATTGAAAGATTTGACTCGGAATCGGGCAGTATATTCATTGAGGTAGGAGACCATTCGGGCACCAAGACCACTTCAATTGGTTTTAGTAGCAAAGGTGAAAAAACGGATTCCTTCGAGGGAAGTTTAGAAGATGTATTGGAGCCTGTTAGGGTCGCATCAGATACAGTTATCAAAAAGGTATTGTCTGCCAAACACAAGCCTTCAGAAGTGGATGTGGAGTTTGGATTGGCATTTGACAGGGAGATTGGGCCTTATATTTCAAAAGGGTATCGAGACATTAGTTTTCGAGTGAAGGTGAAGTGGAAAGCAAATGAGGAAGATTGATTTCAATTTCTCCTACATTTCTCCTTTTCGTAGTTCTTCAATCAAAGGAATGTAAACCGAAAAAGACATATAACCAAAACGGTGGTGGTCTCGATTGTAGAGTACATACATGTAATAGTCGGCAGGAATACAGCCTTGTTGTTCTCTATTGAAGTCGCTAAAAGACTTGTCTTCAATACCATTAGGACCACCATAGTCATACCCTGTAGTCGCTTGGGCATAGAGGGCTTCGGTCATATATTGTGTGCCAACATATTCCATTTGTGAGACGTGTACCATTTCATGTATGAGCCAAGCCATATCATTGTTCCCTCCTTTCGTTTGGATGGAACGGGTGAAATGAATCGTGTAGCAAATACAAATTCCCAAATCTAAGGCTCTGATACGTCTTGCTCCAATGTGTGCAAGAGGGGAGTTTTCGTGGATGCGAATCAAAGAATAGGGGATGCTGTCCTTGAAAACACGTTTGGCTTCTTCCAACTCCAATTCACTTAGTGGACGGCACTTGGGGTAAAAGCAAAGCCACCAAAAAGTCCAAAATTCTCCTACTCCAAACAAGTCGAACAACTTGGTAAACAAACGTCCACTCCAAGCCATAAAGCCCATCAATGAATGTTGAGCTTTTGCGTTGACACTAGTTTGCACAGCATAGCCACGCTGCCATCTTTTGAAGGCAGAAGGCTTGAAGAAATGCCGTATTAAGCGCCACAATCGTCGTGGTATTTTTGAGAAGAAGTTTTGCCAGCAAAGGACAAAAACTTGGACTATATCTTTGAAACGTTTATTCTGCAAAGGAATAATTTGAACTTGTTTTTTGGCTTGTATAAGGTTTATATTGAGGATAATAAAAGGCTTCGGAAATTTTGAAAATTTCCGAAGCCTTTTGTTTCTATCGCTTAACCACAAAGGCATCTCTGTAGCCTCTTGCCTTTACTTTTTTGAGCACTTCACTTGCTTTTGACTTACTAAAAGAACCCAGCATTACCCGTTGAAGGGTGCTTGTTGCTCTTTCGGTACCCAATGTCCCCAAGTCTTTCAATTTTGCAAATTTATTCAAATTAGGCTTACCAAACACTCCCAATTGAATTTTGTAGTTCCCGCTTGGACTTGGAGTAGGGCTTGGCTTGGTCGTTGTTCCTCCATTACTACCTCCCGATACAGTTCCTGTGCGCTTCACCAAAAAGGCTCTTTTATACCCCTTTGCAGCTACCTTTGCCAAAGCAGCATTTCTTTCTGATTCACTAAAACTGCCCAATAAGACACGCTTCAATCCATTTGGAGTAGATTCTAATTCCAAGGTACCAATACTCTTCAAGCTTGAAAACTTACTAAGTTGGGGAGTACGGAAAACACCCAATTGGATTTTGTAAACAGTCCCAGAAACAGGCGGTTTCGTGGTGGGTTTTGTAGTCGGCTTTGTCGGTGGTTTGTCTGTTGTCGAACCAGAATCGCCGCCTGATGAAGAACCTCCTCCTGTGCTACTCAATGTTCGGGTCACCAAAAATGCACTTGCATAACCACGAGATTTCACGGTTTTCAATATATTTGAAGAAGATGATTTGCTGTAATTTCCAAGCAATACACGACTCAAAGAACTTGTAGGGCTAATTTTTTCTGTTCCCAATGTTCCTAAATCTTTCAATTTGCTAAATTTATTCAAATTTGGATTTCGAAAAACTCCCAATTGCACCTTATATACTTTGCCAGAAGTAGGAGGAGTTACAGTTATGGGAGGTGTAACTACTGGCGGTTTCACATCGTCTGTATCGGTTGGTTTTGTATCTGGCTTGTCTGGTTTATCAACGGGCTTTGTAGAACCTCCATTAGGGTCTTTCGCTTTTGGAGGGGGAATAGGACTGACCAATGCACTGTTGAGTTTTTTGTAAAGATCATCATAACTCAAATTTACTCCAATTACCTTGCCTTTGGGGTCTAGCAAAAAGGTATAGGGCATACTCCGAAAATCGTAGGTGTCTAAATATTGGGAATCGTAAGTAGCTTTTTCGATAACCAGATTCGTCCAGGTCACTCCATCTTTGCGGATTTGCTCCAGCCATTTGTCCCTATCTTCGTCAAAGGCAACACTAAAAATAGAAAATCCTTTTGCTCCTTTGAAGCTGCGTGATTTGAAGGTATTGTATAATTGTTTGTATTCGGGATGCCCTGTTGTTGAGGTTTGACCATCCCATGTTGCCCAAAAATGCAAGAGGGTATATTTTCCTTGCAAATTGGATAATTTTCTCAAACTGCCTTGTCTATCGGGTAGAACCACATTTGGTGCTTTTTTGCCCATTAGTGGGTGCTGTGCTTGTGCTTCACTGGGTAGGAAAAGTCCGATTTGCAGGGCACAAATCATGAGGAATACGAAGAGGGTGCTTTTTGGTAATGGCTTCAAAGACATAAGGGTATTAGGTTATTTTTTAAGTTTGAATAATATAGAGCAAGTTAATGGTTTTTTTGAATAATATCAGGCGTTTAGTCCAAAAAAAAGCCCACTCTTGATGAGCAGGCTTTTTTGAAGTCTTGGTGTAAATTTGATTTTGAATTGTTTATTTTGAAATTCTTGACTTTGAGTTTCGCATATAAACTCCCCAAGAAATCTTTTTGTAAAAACCTCCACCATAGTATCGCATTACTTGGTCAAATTCGGAAGCGTCAAGATACCCCCCTATTGAATTCACGGGTTTGAAGTTCTCCTCAATAAACACTGTTGAAGGAAATTGCATGTTGCCTTTCAATAAGTAAGAAGCCAATTCGTGGTTTCTATAACGACTTTTTTTGTCCACCTTATACTCTCTATCCCCAATTTTAATTTTTTGATTGGTGAAAGCATTAAGTTTTACGGCATAAAAATGTTTGTTGATGTATTCTTTCACTTTGGGGTGCCCAAAGGTAGATTTATCCATTTTGGTGCAGTAGGGACAATTGTTCATATATACATCTACTAAAATCAATTTGGGGTCAGTCTTCTGTAGTTCAACAGCTTCTTCCATGCTCACCCAGTTTATTTTTGAGGCAGCAGTTTCTTCTGATTTTTTTTCAGAATGTTTATTGGAGAGCGTAAAAGAACTGCCTATTGCAGCAAAGCAGATGAATAGGAAAAGTACGAAGTTTTTGTTTTTCATGTCTTGTAACAATGGGTAAGGGAAATATTTTTTATAGCCTGTTTTTAACGAAAAAACAGTTTTTATATTGTTTTTGTAAATTCAGTAGCACTACAAAACCATTCTGAATATCAACAAATAATTTGATAGTCAGTGTTTTAAAATCTATAAGAAGGAGTGTTTTATCTTGAAAAAAGGAGAAGTACTTCAATGTCTATTCAGACACAAAAATATCTGTGATATCAAACGATTGTGAAAAACTATGAGGACCAGCCCCTTCTTCAATCGAGGAGTTGTACTCTTTTGTGAAGTTTTCCCAAGACATTCTTTCGTGGTAATCGTCTGCAAAAAAATGAAGTACCATATCAAATGATTTCGCATCAAGATAACCAGGAAGTGTTTGAATGGTCTCTAATTTTTCATCTAAAAATACAAAGGAAGGGTAAGCGATTTTATTGGTGAGTAGTTTACGAGTAAGTTGATGGTATTCCGTGTAATCTTCTACTACATAATTGTATATCTGTCCTTTGAAGGTAAGTGATTTTTTGGTTTCTCCATTTACTTTCACTGCATAAAAGTGTTTGTTAATGTATTCTGCAATTTGGGGATTTTTCAAGGTTGTTTCATCCATTCTTTTGCAGGGAGCGCACCAATCTGTATAAAAATCAACCATTACTTTTTTAGGATTCTTTTTATTTTGTTTGGTTGCTTCTTCTAAGCTAAGCCATTCAATTTGACCTGTATTAGTTTGGGTAGCAGTAGTGCTATTAGAGGCTATTTTTGACAAAAAACAGCCATTGCAGCAAAATAAAGCAATGAATAGAAAACTAATTAATAATGGTTTACTCATTTTTACGGTCATTTGTTGCTTCAATAAAATTAATATTGAGTTTCAACGTTAGATTAAATGGACTACATTTTCTAAAAAACTCTATGCCTAAAATTAAAGTCATTTTGAAGTGAACAAAATCATCGTTATAAACATTTGCTATACATGAAATTAGCAAGCATGTAGTAAGCATTAAATTCTATGTTCAAATCAAAAATAAAAATTAGTTTTTTGTAGGGTTTTTAGTAAATTTACATTTACTTAGCTAATTAGTACACCTTATCTATACTGTTTCGATAGAAAATGAAAATAGTTACATTATTTTTTCATTTTTTTGTCACATTTTCAAGCAAAGATATTTATTCATTTTTTAATATTACAACCTTTCGGGGTATTTATTACCTTTTTCATAAATCAACAAAATATGAAAATCTTATCCAAATTTGCTCTATGTTTCCTTATCATTTGTAGCTTAATGATGGGACTATCCCATCAAACTCAAGCACAAATGGTGGGCGGAAATATAGGTAGCATTGCTCCAAACATTGAATTGCCCGATCAATATGGAAATAAAGTTTCTCTTTCTGGTTTACGTGGAAATTTAGTTTTAGTTCGCTTTTGGAAATCTGGCGATCCAAATTCTCGTGCTACGAATTCCAATATTTATGCACTTCACCAAAAATACAAGAATGCTTCTTTTAAGGGAGCCAAAGGGTTTGAAGTTTTTATGGTCTCTTTGGACAGTCGTTTGGATAAGTGGAAAATGGCGATGCAACAAGACCAACTTCCAGCAAATTATCATGTCAATGATATTTATTCCAAATACGTTGCACCTTATGGGGTAAGAAATTTACCTGCCAACTTTTTGTTGGATCCTAATGGAGTCATCATTGCACAAACCAAATCTATGGCGGAACTCGATATGGAGTTGGGCAAACGTGCACAGATATACGCTACTAATGGAGGAAGAACTACTACTACAACAACGACCACCTCTGTTCCCTCTACTCCAAGACCGACAATATCTTCTTCAGATTTAATCAATACATCTGATACTCCTGCTCCTGCTACCTTCAATCAAATAACTCAACCATCAAGCATTGGCACACATTCTATGGCGGCTGATGAAATAACTTATATGATACAGTTGGGAGCTTTCAAAAACTGGGACATGGACAAGTTTTTGGATGCGTCTGAATACGGTTTAGTTACTGCTGAAGAAGTAGGAAATGGTGTCAAACGTGCTTTGCTTGGTAAATACAGTACACCAGAAGACATGGTTAGTACTCTTAGCAAGTTGAGAGACAAAGGTTATAAAGACGCTTTCCCAGTGGAATACACAGGAAATGCAAGAAGAATCATCGGTAAGAAGGAAACACAAGGTATTGCTTCTCAAATGGGAATCACAGTGACAGAAGCGGTTATTACCACTCCTCCACCAAGTGCTGCACCTGCAACTATGAGCATTGCTAATAGTACTCCTGCTCCAGCCAATAATTATACTGTAAACAGCACGCCTACGACTCCTCAAACCCACACAACAACAAGTGGCGCAAGTGGTCAATACCAATATCCTTTCCCTGTTATCAACGGTGACAACAATCCAATCACCAGTATTCCTGATGATGCGATTAGCGCAACTTATCACAGTGGTAGCAACTCGGTGATTACGACGACGACTCCAAATAGCAACAACTACAATGCTCATTCTTCAGGAAATGTCGCTACTCACCACAGTGGGGGAACGATTACAAACAATTCAACACTTGTTCCTTCTGAAATTCCAGTTTTCACAGGTGGTGTAACTCCTTCTGCAAACTACAATACGAATCAAGGAACTTACTACGATAGTGATGCTTATGAGCTAAGTTGGTATCCATCAGAACCCAGCCAAACTCAACCAAACATCATTGAGTCTCCTTACTACAACCAATTGCCTGCTTCTGGAGATCCAAATGCACCTACAGTTCCCAACTATGACAATGGTAATAATGGATGGCAACAAGGACAGTGGCAAAGTACCAATGGTACTGGCACAAGTAATGGAAGTGGGTGGACTACAACCAATGGTGGTACAACTAACAACAATGGAAGTGGATGGACTACAACCAATGG
>JBGCDY010000081.1:0-3881 GCA_045105835.1 Chitinophagales bacterium | reverse complement strand
CTATGCGGGCTGGAGATGTAGTTTTGACGGGCGCATTGGGACCAATGGTCAATATTTCTGCGGGAGATTCTTTTAAGGCAGAGATTGAAGGACTGGGAGAAGTTTCGGTGAATTTTACGGAATAGTGACTGGTTGATTCCTGATTGGTTTTATCAATACAATAGTTCATGCAATTTTTATTGAACACAGAGGCTCGGAGACACAGAGTTTTGATTATCAAATAATTAGCGAAATACAATTCAATCCCTAAACTATTGATAATTAGTTTATTATATTTTTTGCACGAACTATTGTTTTATAAAAAATGCGACAATAGTGAAGAGAAAATTATCCTTCTCTCAATTCACGGTTTTTGTCACAGAATCTAAAAAGACAACAAAATGCAAAAAATAAAAATAGCAATAATTGGTCCTGGTAACATCGGTACGGACTTGATGATTAAGGTGATACGCACATCTGATGTTTTGGAAATATCTGCAATGGTAGGCATTGACCCTGATTCCGACGGTTTGGCAAGGGCAAAACGAATGGGAGTGGCTACGACTCACAAGGGAATTACGGGCTTGATAGAAATGCCTGAATGGGCGGACATCAAAATCATTTTTGATGCGACTTCTGCAAAGGCACATCACTACAATTGGAAGTATGTCCAACAATATCCCGACAAACGCATCATTGACTTGACTCCTGCTGCAATTGGCCCTTACCTGGTTCCTCCTGTGAATTTTGACTCGAATATGGATGTCAAAAATGTGAACATGGTGACTTGTGGTGGTCAGGCTACGATTCCAATGGTGGCTGCCGTGAATAGGGTTGCAAAGGTGCATTATGGAGAGATTGTGGCTTCGATTGCGAGTAAATCGGCTGGGCCTGGGACTCGTGCGAATATTGATGAGTTTACGGAAACAACTGCGGAAGCGATTGAAAAAGTGGGCGGTGCGGACAAGGGTAAAGCCATCATCGTTTTGAATCCTGCTGACCCTCCTTTGGTGATGCGTGATACGGTTTTTACGCTGAGTGAACAGGGTGATAGAGAGGCGATTCGAGAGAGTATTCACCAAATGGTGGCGGAAGTCCAAAAGTATGTGCCTGGTTATTCGCTTCATCAAGCTGTTCAGTTTGAAGATATTCCAGCAGACAGTCCTGTTTTTATTGAAGGTCTGGGACTTCGTCATGGTTTGAAAACAACGGTTTTATTGAAGGTCAAAGGTGCGGGGCATTATTTGCCTGAATATGCGGGAAATTTGGATATTATGACCAGTGCTGCTTTGGCAACGGGAGAAAAACTCGTATTGAATGAAAATTAAAAGTTCAATTCTTGGATAACTTGCTTTTGGAAACGCAAACTTGTAAAACGCAAATTCAAAGCTCAAATCCAAATGCAATTCTTGGCTAATTTGCTTAGGGAAACGCAAACCTCTAAAATGCAAATGCAAGGCTCAAATGCAAACGCAATTCTTGGATAACTTGCTTTTGGAAACGCAAACTTGTAAAATGCAAATTCAAGGCTCAAATGCAAACGCAATTCTTGGATAACTTGCTTAGGGAAACGCAAACCTCTAAAATGCAAATGCAAGGCTCAAATGCAAATGCAATTCTTGGATAACTTGCCTTTGAAAACGCAAACTTGTAAAACGCAAATTCAAAGCTCAAATGCAAACGCAATTCTTAGCCTGAATAATTCATAAAATTCAGAAGTTACTGAAAGCCAATTTGTCGAGCTCATATTTTTTCTAAAATAATATCATGTTAAATGATTGATTTTCAGCTTCCCTCAAAAACGCATGAATTATTCAGGTTAGGTAACTTGCTTGTGAAACGCAAAAAAGACAAATAAACCTATGGGTAAACCGATTTATGATTTAGAAGACAGATTGGTCAAATTTGCAGGAGATACTATTTTGTTTGCAAATGGATTACCAAAAGACAAGGCTGGAATTCATTTAGGAGGACAGGTTATTAGGTCTGCAAGTAGTTCTGCATTGAATTATGGAGAAGCACAGGGAGCGGAATCGACAAAGGACAAAATTCACAAACTTGGGATTGTATTGAAAGAACTGAAAGAGACACGAGTTGCTTTGAAAATATTGAACTATGTCAATTATGGAATGCCTGCAAAAAGAACCTATCTCCTGAAAGAATGCAATGAATTAGTTGCCATTGTGGCTTCAATGATAAAAAATAAAAAGAAACAAATTTAGCTTGTATTTGAATTCCGAAAACCATGTGTTTGAATTTGAGCTTTGAGTTTGTATTTGAATTTAAAAAAGTTTTAATTTCCATGTTATACATACAAGACGTAACTCTTCGAGACGGAATGCACGCCATTCGTCATCAATATACCAAGCAACAAATCACCGACATTGCGATTGCGTTGGACAAAGCAAAAGTAGATGCCATCGAAATCTCGCATGGAGATGGTTTGACAGGCGGTAGCTTCAATTATGGGTTTGGAGCGCATACTGATTGGGAATGGTTGGAAGGCATAGCCGAAAAACTGACCCATGCAAAATTGACCACGCTTCTACTGCCAGGGATTGGAACGATTCACGATTTGAAGAGGGCGAGAGATTTGGGAGTGGAGTCTGTGCGGGTAGCCACGCACTGTACGGAAGCCGATATTTCTGCCCAACACATCGAAGCTGCCAAAAATATGGGCATGGATGTAGGTGGCTTTTTGATGATGGCACACATGAATGAACCCAAAAAGTTGGCGGAACAAGCCAAATTGATGGAGTCTTATGGTGCTGACTGTGTGTATATTACCGATTCGGCAGGAGCTTTATTAATGGATGGAGTCATTGACCGAGTGAAAGCCTACAAGGATGTATTGAAGCCCGAAACGGAGATTGGTATTCACTGCCACCACAATCTTTCTTTGGGTGTAGCCAATACCATTGTGGCGATGCAACATGGGGCGACTCGTTTGGATGCTTCGCTTGCAGGTATGGGGGCGGGTGCGGGCAATGCGCCATTGGAAGTCTTGATTGCTTGTTTGAAGAAAATGGATGTGCATCCCAATTGTGATTTGTACCAGTTGATGGATTTGGCAGACGATGTGATTCGTCCTTTGCAGACTCGACCTGTTCAGGTAGATAGGGAGACGCTTTCTTTGGGTTATGCGGGTGTTTATTCCAGTTTTTTACTGCATTCCGAAAGAGCTGCCAAGCGTTATGGCTTGGATACGAGGGCAATTTTGGCAGAATTGGGTAAGCGGAAAATGGTGGGTGGTCAGGAAGATATGATTTTGGATGTGGCTTTGGATATGTTGGAGAAACAGGAGTAAGGAAAACTTAAATGCAAATTCAAAGTACAAATTCAAACGCAAATTTCACTCAATACAAAAACAGGCAGCAAGTACCTCACTTACTGCCTGCGCTAAAGCATGAAAAGACGTTTACTATTGCTTAGTATAATTCGCTTTCTCCTTTTTCAACCTGGGCTTTGATGGTCAAAACAATTGGTTGACTTTCTCCATTTGCGTTGATGGTCACCGTTTTGGTTTGTTGCCCAGATTTGCCTTTGGAATTGAAGAATACTTCTATTTGACCTTCGCTACCTGGTGCAACGGGTTCTTTTGACCATTCAGGAACGGTACAACCACATGAACCTTTCACGCTGTTGATGACCAATGGTTCGCTACTGCTGTTTTTGAAGGTGAACAAATGACTGACCTTTTCACCTGCTTCAATAGTACCAAAATCGTGAATCATTGAGGAGAAAACCATTGCAGTTTTGGCTTTGCTTGTTTCACTATGGGTGTCATTTGAACCATTTGCAGCTGCCTGATGGATGGGAGCAGATAGGAATAAAACGGTGGTAATCAATACCAATTTGATTAATGTTTTCATTTTGAAAAAAATTAAAGGGTTAAGAAATGT
>JBGCDY010000080.1:0-8513 GCA_045105835.1 Chitinophagales bacterium | reverse complement strand
AGCCGATAGCTATACGCTTCCTCGTAATTACCCATCGTAAGTGACAAGTCTGCAGTACGCTTCAAAATTTTAATTTGCTCCTCACTATCTAAAACTTTCTCTCCTACTGCAATGGATTTTTGCAGTGCTTCAAAAGCTGCTTTATTTGTATTGAGTGCTATATGAACTTTGGCTAAAAGCGCATGTAGTTTACTTGTTTTAGAAAAATTGTTTGCAGTTTGGGCTGCTAAGATGGTTTGTTCAAGTGTTTGTTTTAATGACAGTAATTCCTCTTTTTCCAAAGAAGGTTGTTCCATTGCATCGAATACTGCAATAAAATTATCCTCCTCAGTATTGCCTATTTCCATCAAAACGGTAGTCAGGCTATCCGTAGAGTGGGCATAAGAAAATACCAAAGGGTATAAGCATAAAAAGATGATGCCGTAAAAATATGGTTTAAAGGCTGTCATAAAATCAAATCAAACATATGGGTTTTTGTGCGAAAAAAAATGATTGTTAGCAAGAAACATATTTATTTTTAAACAAAAAAAATGCCAACTTCTTTGTTAATTGAGAGAGAAGTTGGCATTTAAGATTGTATATTATTATTTGGAATAGCTTGAATTTCAGCTTTCAGCGAAACACTGAATTCGTTTTGTACCTTGATTAAGGCTGAAACTGCCAACTCGAATTCAAAAAAGATGCTTTAAGAAGCAACTAAAATGTTGAACTGAGTTTTTTGTATCGAAAATTACAATTTAAATACCTGGAGGAGGAATGAAACCTAAATTGCTGGAAATATTACAATTGATGATTGGTACATAGCAATATACCATTACTTCTCCACCCTTCAAATCTGTTGTTTTAGTACCTTTAATTTCCTTTACGTTTTTTAGTTGCTTTAGTTCAGAAAGTGTAAACTTTTTCATATTGGTATTGAATTTTGAGTATTAAATTGTTTGGAAGCGGAGCCTAAGGCTTAGTTTTTGATTTCAACCATAAGCTGCTTGATAATAGGATAGCACAAAAGAAAGGTGATTTATTTGACCTCATTGCTTAGATGCCTGGAGGTGGAATAAATCCTCTTGTGTGGGTCATGATGCCATCAATTCTTATTATCGCAGCATAGTTTACTCCTCCACCTTTCAAATCTGTGGCTTTCTCATTCTTAATCTGTCTAACTTCTTTTAGTTGCTTTAGTTCGGAAAGTGTAATCTTTTTCATATCGGTATTAAAATTTGGGTATTAAACTATTAGGATTCTATTTTTGAAGTCTAAAGGCTTGTTTTCGACTTCAACCCCTACGTTGCAAAAACGATTCCAGTTTCAAATAAAAAGTAAAAACTTGAAAACCTTGACGGTTAGCTAAATAGATATTCGATCACTGCATGGATATTTAAACAGTGTTTTTTGTTTTATGATAAAAAAAAGAGAGTCTATTTGTTTTGTTTGCAATGACTTATTTGCTGTAAAATAGAGGGAGATATAAAATGAAAGTATCTTTTAGAATAAAAGAAAATAGATTCTGTGCAATTTTATTGCAAATAATATTGTGCCTTGGTTTAGCAAGAATTACTGCAAGGTTGGACTAATGTCACTCCAAGATCAATAAGTTTTAGGCTTAGATGTTGAAGAAACGTTTACAATACTACGCAAATTGCGTACTTTCTACTGATTTTACCGTTTTTATAAAATACGTTTTTAGACCGTTTTATGAGTGGATGGGACGCTTTACCTTTGTCATGTCAAAACCCCAATCAAAAAGCCATTTCACAATTATTAACTAAAAAGCAAGAATGCCTAAGCCAAAAATAGAATTTTCAAAACTTTCGGACGAAGAAATACTCTCAACTTATAAAGCCACAAAAAATGACCAATGCATAGCGACTTTATACAGCCGCTATTATCAAAAAGTATTTCATAAATGTCTGACGTTTACAAAAGATAAGGACAAAGCATTTGACTTAACACAGGATATATTAGTAAAAGCGTTTAAAAACATAGAAAAATTTCAGAGTAAATCTGCTTTTTCAAGTTGGTTGTACCGAATCACCTACAACTACTGCATTGATTATGTTCGGATGAAAAAGAAAAGAGCCGAACTCTCATTGGAAACACAAATCGAAAAGGCAGAACAAATGCCTTATGAGGAATACAAAGAGGAAGATTACCAACGTTTCAAACGAGTCGAAAAATTGTTGAGTCGTTTTACGGGTGAAACCAGAGAAATGCTCGAATTGAAGTATCTACAAGGGTATTCACTCAAGGAGTTGATGGAAAAATATGGCTTGGCAGAAAGTGCAGTGAAAATGCGCTTATTAAGAGCCAAGAAAAAAATCGCTCATTTGTACGACAAAGAATACAACAGATAATTTTTTAGGGTTATTAGAAAGTAAAGCTGTAAGACCAATTTTAATTTTGTTTTACTACTCTATATGCCAACGGAGTAGAATTTAGTAGCAATGCCATCGAATAATTCAACAACTTATTTGGTGGCTTTTTTAATTCCCTACTTTAGAAGACAACCATTTTTGCCTAAACTCCTTTGCTTCATTACTTAGTTTCAAACCTGCCTTTTCAAAAGGAACTACTTCCAATTGATAATTTTCAGCCAATTTCGCAACTGCTTTCTGAGCCTGACCACGATGCAAATAACTGATTTCTATTTTCTCCCCCACCTGATAATTTTCAATCACCTTATAAATAGAGGTATTTTCCTTCAATAACTCACCATTTATTGCAGTAATCACATCACCAATATCCAAACCCGCATTGTAAAGAGGACTGCCTTTGACGGTTCCCGAAGCTATTTCCAGCCCCTTTCCTCTTCTAAACACCAGTTTGCAGCGACTCAAATAGGCTTTATTGGGATACTTTTTTTGAAGTAACAAGCCCGCATTTTCCAAGAGTAATTTGTAATTGCTAATACCCGTTCCATAAATATATCGACTAAAGAAATCAGCTGCAAATGCCCTATCTTTCGTGAGTTTTGCCAAAGCTTGCTCCAAATCCTGACTCGTAAAAGGAATTTCCTCCTTGCCATATGCTTTCCAAAGTGCCAGCATATAATCATCCAAAGTAATGTCTCTAAAAGCACTCCGCAACTGTAAATCAAGCGCCAAACCTATCGTACTGCCAAAGGGGTAATAAGAAGTGTGACAATTTTGAAAATTGGTTCTATCCATCGCACTTGCTGCATCCACAAATGGCGCACGTTGACTCATATCAACCGCTGAATAAACACCCGTTGCAGGTTGATTCAACACATAATTGAGGTCAGAACTCAATTTCGAAACATAATCATTGAAGCTATAAACTCCCGCTCTGCAAAGCGTCAAGTCATCATAATAAGAAGTAAACCCTTCTGCAAACCAAAGCTCACCACACATATTGATGTGTTCAAAATCGAAAGGCTCTAAAGAAGCAGGTCGAAGTCGTTCTACATTCCAACAATGAAAAAACTCATGTGATACCGTCCCCATTAGCTGCAATAAATTGTTCTTCAAGCTACTACCAGAAGTCAGCATCGTTGAGTTTCGGTGTTCCATACCGTCCCCATGAATGCCCGTTCGATAATCACAAATAAAAATATAGCTGCCATAGTCATAAGTTGGCAATTCACCATAAATCGCTTGCTGTTCCAAAACGACCTTTTTCACGGCTTCTGCAAAATCATCAATCACCTTCTCAGAAGTATCATGCGTCACTGCCAAGTTGATTTTTAATTTGCTCCTATCTGGATTTTTCACCGTCCATTCCCGCAAACTGTAATTGCTCAATTTGGTCGGGCTATCCAAAAAATATTGCAGATTGGGCGCAAGGAAAACAAATGGAGTAGCTGTTTTTTGCAGTTGTGTTGCCACCTTCCAATTACTACTTTTAGGTTTGTGAAATTGAACGGTAATCGGATAATCCTCTAAACCCTTCGCCCACATAAAAGTCGCAGGGATATTCAGGTGAGCATGTGTATCATCAATCTCTGCATAAGTACCATCTGCTCGGTCTGCAAATAACTTATACTGAACATTTACCATTCCCCTGTGTTCTTTCACCTGCCAAGCCTGCGGATTGATGCGTTTGATAGGAATAGCCTTTCCTTTGTCGTCAAAAGCTTTGACATCATACACGTTTTTGCCAAACTGATGATTGGCATAACGTCCAGGAGAACTCGAACTCATCGTCACGACAAGGGGAACGTTTGGGATTTGATTGTAAGTAATACTAATTTGGGCTTCATGATGCAGCGCATTCGGAAATGCAATTTGGTAATGTGTGGTGGGAATAGAAGATGTAGGTTGGGCGAACAACACAAAAGGGCATAGCAAAGCATAGGCCCATAACAATAATATTTTTTTCACGTCAGCAATAAATTTAATGTTCGGAATACAAAAACAACGTCGTCTAAAAAACTCTAAATGAGGGTGGTGCTATTGGATGGAGATACTCAGCGGATAAAAAAAGATAAATTATATGTGTAATTCGATACAAAAACAAAATGCGAATATAATTAATAATTAAAATATTTATCGGATTTTTACAGGAAATGTCGTCCTTATCATAAAAAACAAGAAGAGCCGACAACCACACAATTCTTAATCTGAAACCTAAAATACTGATTTACAATGATTCTTTGAAATTGACTTAAAGAGTTGAATTTGAAGTTTTATTTACCTCAATTTTAAAAAAGCAAAAATAAGACCTAAATCTGCAAAACTATTTTTATTTTGCATAAAAATAAAAAAATGGACAAACGAACTTTTATAAAACTCACTGCAATAACCACTGCAGGAATCATTGTCAATCCACTTACAGGCTGCCAACAAGCACCTGAAAAAAGTGGTGAAGGGGATAAAAAAGCGGATGCAATATCTGGTACTGCAAGCGTTTTTACCCTACCTGCTTTGGGGTACAGTTTCGATGCCTTGGCTCCAAACATTGATGCCCAAACCATGGAAATCCACCACGGCAAGCACCATGCAGGCTATGTACGCAAACTCAACGCAGCCGTAAAAGGAACTGCTTTTGAAGGTAAAACATTGGAGGAAATCCTCAAAACTGTTTCGGACAAAGATGCCGATACTGGCGTGCGAAACAATGGTGGAGGACACTTCAATCACAGTTTGTTTTGGTCGGTCATTGGTCCCGCAGAAGCAAGCGGGCAACCCGAAGGACAATTGGCAGAAGCCATGAATGCCGCTTTCGGTGATGTCGACAAATTCAAAGAAACCTTTGCTGCTGCTTCAAAATCTGTATTTGGTTCAGGCTGGGCATGGCTCTGTGTAGGCGCAGACAAAAAACTATTTGTCACCACTACTCCCAACCAGGACAATCCACTAATGACAGGCTTGGTAGAACAAGCAGGTACACCCATTCTCGGAATCGACGTTTGGGAACACGCCTATTACCTCAACTACCAAAACCGTCGAGGTGACTACATCACCAATTTCTTCAATGTCGTAGATTGGAGCAATGTCAGCGAGCGATTTTCAGCTTTGGTTTAAACACAAATAACAAACAAAGACTTCCGAAATTTTCACCTTGAAGAGAACTTTCGGAAGTCTATTTCTATCCAGAAACCCCACTTCAACTGTTGACAAGGTTTTCAACCGTTGTCAAAGTTTCCGTCTGCCGTTAATGCTTCTCAATAGCCGCATTATACCCTCTCCCGTCAATCAAAGTTTTGGCGATAATCTCACACAAAATCTCCGAAGTTCCGCCACCAATCTGTCCCAATCTTGCATCCCGCCACATTCTCGCCATAGGATAATCCTCCATATAACCATAACCGCCAAACATTTGCAGGCAGTCAAAAGTCACCTTGTCACTCAATTGAGTCGCCAGCAATTTTGCCATAGAAGCCTTTTTGACCAAATAATCACCATCCTCATAACGCCGATACAAGCCATGTACGAACTCTTTGTTCATTTCAATTTCGGCAGACATTTGTGCGATTCTGTGCCGCAAAACCTGAAACTTATTGATACTTCTACCAAAAGCCTCCCGTTCACTCATCTACTGCAAAGTCACCTCCATCGTCTGCCGTGATTCATTCGTTGTAAAACCACAAGCAGATTCCTCCGAACCACTTATTCTTGTCAACCTGCCTTCATTCCTCCATCCAAAAACATAGAATGACCAGTCACAAAAGAGGAATCATCACTCAACAACCAAGCGATACCTTTTGCAATTTCCTCAGGTTTTCCAAGACGTTTCAAAGGTACACGGGTTTTTACCGTAAAGTCGAGGACTTTGTCGGGAACTTGGTCAATAATGGCAGTTTCGGTAAATCCTGGACAAACCACATTGATACGAATATTTGCCCGTCCATATTCAAGAGCAGCCGATTTGCTCAAGCCTATGACACCATGTTTTGCAGCTGAATAGGAACTTCCCCTACTCATTCCTCCAACACCTGCCAAGGAAGAAACATTGACCATTCTTCCACTGCCTTGCGCCAACATCACTTTGATTTGCGCCTGCATACAGTAGAAAACGCCAGACAAATTGATGTCCATCATTTTGTTCCAATCCTCTAAAGGCAACTCATGCAAAGGCGCTACTTTGCCCCCAATGCCTGCATTGTTGACCGCCAAATCCAGCGAGCCTTCCGATGCTACAATTGCAGCCGTTACTTCATCGACTTGTGTTTTATTAGATACATCTAAATGATGGAAAACCGCTTGCCCGCCTTGTTCTTTAATCAATTTTACGGTGTTTCGCCCTTCCGTTTCATTTACATCTGTTACCATTACTTTCGCACCCTTTGCAGCTAAGAGTATTGCAGTAGCTCTGCCAATTCCAGTTGCAGCACCTGTCACTAAAGCAATTTTATTTTTGAAGTCTGTCATTGTTTCTTGTTGTTTCTCCGTATCGTCAAATTTATTTTGTAGCATTCCTTAAGTAACGGTAAAAAAATAACTCCTACAATTAGACCCCGAGGTTTCGGGACAGGCTTTTTGAAGTTTTGTTTTAAAGACCCTCGATTACAATGAAAATCAACCCTCTTCAAAGAAGAGACTTCAAAAGTCTTTATCTCAAATGTTTAACTTATTTTTTCCTTGTTACTAAGTGATTAAAATCACTGTTATCAAAAAGAAATGTTTAAAAGTAGGACTTCAATTCATTCGTTGATACGTTCTATAAGTTTTTAAAAAATGTTTTTTTGTAAGAATACCTGCCCGACAATGCCGTGGTAATATAAGCGTATTTTTTGATTTTGTTTGCCTATAATCACCTATTGATAAGCTTAAACCCTAAGGTTAATTGGCAGATTAAATCTGGAAAACCAACTATTTTCCTGTTTGTCGAAATGAATTTTTGAGGAATAAAAGCGGATTTGGTGGAGAAAGATTTGAAGTTGATGTTTGTGATTTTATCAAAAGTTGAAGAATGGAGAGGAGAAAACAAATCGTAGAAACCTGTGTTCTACATTGGTAATCTATTTACCTAATAAGGGATTTAGCAAATAATAGCCTACGCATTTTACTCGTTCTTTTTCCTTTTAGATGCGTTAAAAATTTTGACCATAGCCCAGCTATGTTAAAAGTTTTTGCCTTCCTAAAAGAAAAAACACCTTCCTAAAATTTGCGTAGCCTATTTATTTTTATCTCCCTAACCAGACAAAACATGATTCTGAAATATCAAAAACGAACGGCGGAAGTATTGGAGATTGAAGAGAAGCTGACAGAGCTTTCTTTGGCATACAAAACAGAATTGCAGGAGGATGCCATTCAACCCATTTTATTTGAAAGCGGGCAAAATGTGGAGGGGAAAGAAGCTATTTTTCTGCGAATAGAAGAGATTGCAGGGGAATTGCATAAGTGGTATTATGGGAGTTGTTGAATTGCTCAATAGTAGCGGGTTTCTAAACCTACCACTATTGAGTAATTTCGTTTTTTCTGAAAATATGCTGCATTAATATCTACCCCACCTGCATCCGCAAAACCTCCAAAGGAGGACGATTCAAAATATCTCGACTGTTCAACATTCCCAATATCACCGTCAAAATGGTGATGATAAAGAAAGTCGCAATCACAGGAGTCCAATCAGGCGTAAAAGGCGTTTTGAAGCTGTAAGTCGCCAAGCCCCAACTGCCTGCAATCGCCAATAGAATGCCTACAAAAGAAGCCAAACTACCCAAAAAGAAATATTCCAAGGCATTGATGCTCAAAATTTGGCGACGACTTGCGCCCAAAGTTCGGAGCAATACGCTCTCTTTGACCCGCTGAAACTTGCTGATAATCACCGAACCAATCAAGACCAGTAGCCCCGTCAAAATGCTGAACAAAGCCATGAACTGAATCACAAAAGAGACCTTGCCCAAGATGTCGTCTACCGTTTCGAGAATCATGGTCAAATCCACAATCGACACATTGGGATGAGCTTCCACAACTGCTTGTTGGAATTTTGCAGAAGCCATTTCGGAGGGCGTTCGGGTCACCAAAATGTGGAATTGTGGCGCTTCCTCCAGTACGCCCGCAGGAAACAGCACAAAGAAATTGCTTTGTAGTCTGCGCCAATCTACCTCACGAACG
>JBGCDY010000079.1:0-3167 GCA_045105835.1 Chitinophagales bacterium | reverse complement strand
GGTACGATTGAGCAGGGCTTCAATGAGTTCCTTGCGCTCTCCTTTGTTGGTGATGCCTTTGAGAATCGCCATGTGGGTCAAGAGTTCTATAGGATTGACACGGGGGTATACACCAAATTCTTGGGGTAAATAACCCAATACTTTTCGGAGTTCATGTTTTTGCTGCAATACATCAATGTCTCCCAAATGAATCGTACCACTATCGGGTTCTTGCAGGGTAGAAATGGTACGCATCAAAGTGGATTTACCTGCTCCATTGGGACCCAACAAACCAAACATTCCTTTGTCAATATCCAAAGATACATCGTTGAGGGCTTGTACTCCATTGGCGTAGGTTTTGGAGAGGTTGCGAATTTTTAACTGCATAAGTGAGGTTATTTTATTGGTTTTGAGGCAAAAGACAAAAGGAATCTTGTAGATTACCTTTGTCTGAATTTAAGATTAGTCTATCAGAACACGCCAAAAGTTACAAACAAAATTTAGAAAAAAACGCATAAGCTTCTGAAAGCTGCTAATTTTGATTTTTTTTTGGAATAATTAAATGTTTTTAACGCATGAAAATACCTCCTTCTCTTCAAAAAGGTGATAAAATAGCAATTGTTTGTACGGCTCGAAGTTTTGCAGAGGATGATTTGAAGTCTGTCTTGCCCGTTTTGTATGGTTGGGGATTGCAGCCCGTTTTGGGGACTACGATTGGTTTGCAGTTGCATCAGTTTGCAGGGAGCGATGAGGATAGGTCGAAGGATTTTGAAGCCCAATTGAAGGACAAAAATATCAAAGCTATTCTTTGTGCAAGGGGAGGCTATGGTACGGTGCGGATGATAGACGGAATTGATTTTGGTTTTTTGGAGGCTCACCCCAAATGGATTGTGGGTTATAGTGATGTGACCGCATTGCACAGCCATATTCACACCCACTACGATACGGCGACCCTTCATGCGACCATGCCGATTAGTTTTCCCTCGAACAGTGTGGAGGCTTTGGAAAGTTTGCGAAAAGCATTGTTTGGCGAAACTTTGGTGCATTCATTTGAAGCGCATCCCATGAATCGGAATGGAATCGGGGAGGGGCAATTGATTGGAGGAAACTTGTCGATTCTTTATAGTCTGATGGCGAGTCCATCAGATATTGATACAGCAGGCAAAATTTTGTTTTTAGAAGATTTAGATGAGTATTTGTACCATATTGACCGAATGATTGTGAACTTGAAACGCAGTGGAAAATTGAAAGGCTTGAGAGGGCTGGTGATTGGGGGAATGACCGAAATGAGTGACAATACGACTCCTTTTGGCAAAACGGCACTGGACATTATCCAAGAACATACTGCGGAATACGATTACCCTGTTGCCTATGGTTTTCCTGCGGGACATTTGGACGACAACCGTGCTTTGGTGATGGGGGCGAAGGCTCGATTGGAAGTAGGAGAGACTTGTCGATTGGATTTTGTTGGGCTTGATAAATAGGACTTTAGATGAAAGAAGATAGGCAGGTTCTGACTTCTCGCATCTCTGCTCTCTCTCCTCAATAAAGCCTTTTGTTTTAGCATCTGCTTCAAATGCAAAAAGCACGTTCATTGTGGCTTAGACAATGCGTGCTTTGCATGGGTTTCAACTAACTTGGCGTTCTCTTTCTTAGGCTTTCACTTAGCTTATTCGACTTTAGGATTGGTTCTGAGGTTTAAATAATGGGCAGACCAATTTTTTTCATAACAGTTTGGTTTTAATGGTTTTGAGGCTTAATTGAGGCGATTTCTTAATTCAGGATAGTTCAAAGGTTCTAATGGTTTTGAGGTTTAAAAGGCGTTTCTTATTCCAAAATAGTTTTGAGGTTTTAATGGTTTAATGTTTAATTAAGGCGATTTCTTATTCCAAAATAGTTTTGAAGTTTTAATGGTTTTGAGGTTTAATAGGCGTTCTTATTCCACAACAGTTTCTGAGGTTTTAATGGTTTGAGGTTTAAAAGGGCTTAAGGTTTTTTGCTTTTTTAGCTAAAAATTTTCATGGCTTTAGCCTTTAAGCTGATGGTGTTTAGAGGGTTTTAAGAGCGTTTGTTTTTTACTATGACGGTATTGTTATTTTCTTGGTTTCAGTATATAAGATGGGAAATGGGTGTTGAAGTTTAATCGAAGGGAATTTTTTTTGTAAAAAAAGAGGGAAAGAAAAATAATAGAGAGAATTATATTTTTATAAAAATATGGCTTTCAATAAAGTGTGTAAGTTTAAGGGCTTGTATTTTTTTGAGAAAAAATAATACAATTGCTTACTTTTTCTTCAAATGAGTGATGCCATACAATTCAACTTCCTTGGTTTTACCCCTCAATTGCAGTTTGTCCACGAATGTCGCTTCAAAATTCCCCTTCAAATTTAGCTGCTGCAATAAATCACCCGAAATGAGCAATTCCTGTTTCAATTCATTGCATTTTTCTTGGATTCGAGCAGTGGTATTCAGGACATCGCCTGTGAATACAATTTCCTTTTTCAATTCTCCCATCCAAGTTGTCACCACCGTACCGCCATGCAAACCCGCCTTGAATTGAGGATAATAGCCATATTTTTGGAGGTAAGTTTCCTTCAATCCTTCAATGTGTTTCTTCATATAATAAAAACACCGCAAGCAATTGGCATTTTTGAGTCCTTTCGGGGTTTTCCAAGTCAAGATGATTTCATCCCCAACATATTGGTAAATCTCGCCTTCGGTCAATAAAATGGCTTCGGTGATGTCATAGAAATAATCCTTCAAAAAATGGCTGTATTTCAAATGCCCCAATTTTTCGGCAATGGTAGTGGAGGATTTGAGGTCGATAAAAATGAAAATGCGCTCGACTTCGGTAGGGGTATTGTATTTGCCCAATACAAAATTCCATAAATCACCTTTTCGGTGGAGTTTTTTGATTTGAAAAATGGAGACGGCTATAAGCGCTGCAAAAAAAGCAAAGGTGAAGTCTTGGACACCCGTGCCTTCTACGATATAGGAACGGAAAGCAACAGGCATACTCATGTCAAAACCATACATGATAATCAAAGTGTTGAGGCTCAAAAGCCAAAAGCCAATAATCGAAATATACAGCAGTACTCGGACAATGGTGACTTGCCAAAATGGTTTGGTGTGCAGCCGATTCTCCAATAACCATTCTTCTGCAATACCAATACAAAGCCCGATAAAAAAAC
>JBGCDY010000078.1:0-2239 GCA_045105835.1 Chitinophagales bacterium | reverse complement strand
TTTGCGGATGACAATACCGTTTTGGTGAACCAATACGATGAGCCTTTTAGAAGTCAGGTTATCAACACTTTGAAGGCAGACCTACCCAATACCAAAATCATCGAAACGGCAGTGACTTTTGATGACACTATATGGGATGATTTCGCTTCGGCTTGTGGCATCAACCTCAATTCAACGGTTACGGACAACTTCATTTATGTCCCTACTTTTGGAACGGCAGCAGAGGCTTCGGCTTTGCAGACCATTACCAACAACACGACTAAAACGGTCAAAACGATTGATGCAGATGGTGTTTGTCACATGGGGGGAAGTGTTCGATGTTTGACTTGGCAGGTGACGGGTAATAATGCAAAGAAATTGATTAAGGCGGCGAGGAAGTATTAAGTGATTTGGTGACTGGTAGCTAATAACTCGTGACTCGTGATTCGTGATTGGTGGCTCGTAGCTAACAACTCGTGATTCGTGATAGAAAGGCGGCAATGATTGGGTTCATTGCTGCCTTTTTTACTGTTGACAAAGTTTTATAAATCCTTGACAACACCTGAAAGGTTTGTCAAGGGTTGAAATAACATATCCGAGCATTTTTTCCTCTAAAATGTAATAGCACCACAACTGTTAACAAAGTTTCGTTCATTTCCTTAATCGCCTTATATTTGTTCTCTTCAAACAACCACAAATAAACACGATGTCAAAGCCTCCATTTCCCATTCTCCATTTTCAATTATTCATTCTTCTATTTTTCACTTTATCCCTTTCCGCCCAAAATGTAGGTATCAACACCGATGACCCTACCGAAACACTGGACATAGACGGAACTTTGCGGCTAAGAGAAGGCGCAGAAGCCAATTTTTTATTGCAGTCTGATGGTGATGGAAAAGCCACTTGGGTCGCACCACATGCTGCAACGGGTGATTACCGCCTTATTGTCACCAATTTTGGGGCGAAAGGCGACAACAGTACAGACGGTTCTGCAAGTATTCAAGCCGCAATAGACAGCGCAGGAATCATTGGAGCGAAAGTATATTTCCCAACGGGTGTTTACTTATTCAGATCTACTTTGATTGTTCCAGCAGGGGTGATTTTGGTAGGAGAAGGAACGGGCAGCACGCCAACAGGTACGCCCTACAATGGTTCAATGCTGAAATACGAAGGGGATGATTGGGCGGTACAGTTTGCAGGAAGTAGTTCGGGGGCAAGGGATTTGGTGATTTACAATCCCACTTCTTCTGCTGCAAAAGGTGCGCTTTATTTGCTGGCAGATGCCAGTGGTTTAGAGAGTTTGCAGTTCAACAATGTCTTGATTTCTTATTTCACCAGTGGAACAGCCCTCCACATGGAAGCTGCAAATGGAGGCGGAATTGCTTATGTTTCTTTCTACGATTTGCGGATTCGTCATGCCCAAAAGGGCATTCACATTTTGCAAGACAAGGATTCTTTTGTCAATTCCAATTCGTTTTATCATGGAGCGATTTCGGGTGGAGGGTTCGATTATTGTCTGCATGTCGAAGGCGGCAACAACAACGTTTTCAATGGAATGGTCATCGAACCTTATACTTCTACTTTTGGTCATATTGTGGTGGAATCGGGGCAAATTATCGGTTTGCAAATTCGAATTGAAGGAACGGCTCAACCTACCAACAAACCGCTTATTGAATTCAAAGAAGGAACGGCAGATTCTTATATTGACGGTTTGTATGCAGGTGGTTTGACGATTGACAAAGGGGACAATTTCATCAAGTTTAGGACAGGTAAATTCATCGAGGTGCAAAACTTGGGTTACAACTTGTTTCAGAATGCCTCGTTTTTAGGCATTGAAGGAAACGATGTTCCTTTTTGGGAAGTCAGTGGTGCAGGAGTCACCGTGACGGCTCTGCCCTCCGAAAGATTGCCACATCACCAGGTTTTGCAGTTGGATATTCCCGCAGGTGTTCAGGCTTATTTGCGCCCAAGCGTGTATTATCGCCCCGAATTTTCAGATCCTTATCTCTTTGATAGATGTACATTTGGAGCTTATGTCAAAACGGCTGCTGCTGATTTTGCCTACACCAGTATCAATGCGCCAGGTGGCTTGACCGTTTCACAGTTTCACCCTGCGGATGGTGACTGGCATTTGGTGGGAATGACGGGCTTTGTGGACAAATCGGGGGGGCTTGACCCTCGGTTTTGGTTCGATAATACGAGTGGTGCTTCGACTATCACTGTTTACATCACTACACCCACTTTCAGTTTTGGTTTGACG
>JBGCDY010000077.1:0-3725 GCA_045105835.1 Chitinophagales bacterium | reverse complement strand
CCTTGGTCAGGTGCATTTACTGGCGCACGCATGGGCCACTCCAATAAAAGTTCATCACCAGGATTGATGATTTTGTCTCCAAAATCAAACTTCAATGATTGTACATCAGCGACATTTTGTGGTAGGGCAGTTGACCAATTTGCTGCGTCACAACCCACAGGTAATCCTGGAGTTAGTTCATCTCGACAAGGATTGGATTCTGTGCTGTAATAAACCGTGACTCCTGCGGGTGCGGTAACTGCTCCAACCAAATTGGGTCGCCATTCTGAAAGCCTATCTGACAAATCAATCACACCCTTATCCCCTACAAATGGCAAAATATCAATCACCACAATATCGGTCATCGATACAGTTCCCACATTGCGGACATACAACTGGTAATCTGCAAGCCCTCCTGGAGTAGTAACACCATTATCAGGAAATTTAGACCAATCATCATCCAATTCTCCCTTAACGAGTTTTTCGGACTCTAATGCGGCAAGGCTTGGAATGGTAATGGTTGCGTCTGCACTATCGTGACAAAGGATATCGCCAGTATCAGAATCTCCATCCAAATCATTAATATCTGTATCAAAGCCTTCGTTGCAAAGATGATCATTGGCACAGGTCATGTGTAAACGGTTGTCAATATCTCCTGCTGTCACACTTTTAGAAATAGCAACATCGAACTGTATATCTACATCGTCTCCTATAGCAAAGTCAAAAGCTGCTGCTCCTGTCCAATCCCACTTCAATAAAGTTCTGCCTGTACCATTGTAATTGGTTTGGTAAGAAAAATTGGGAGTAGGTGCACCTGCATCATTGTCCGTGACAGACCAGGTTCCAGCTACGTACTCTAAGCCTTCAGGGAGCAAATCCATTAGAATTGGATTCGTCGCCACATCACTTGCAGCTGCATTGTTTTCTGCTTCTATTTCAAAAGTAATGGTGTCACCAGGGTAATAAGGTCCTGGTGTTACTACTAATTTACCTGGGTCTAAATCTGGTTTGGGAGGCTGAACGCTCATAATAGCACATTGACGTTCTGTATAAATTGTACCGCCATTTTCTCCCGAAACAAAGATACAGTTTTCGATTTCATCGCCTGGGCTAACCGCATTTCCATCATGATCTGTTGCCAACAATGTTCCATAAACCCTCGGGCGATTGCCGTTGGCATCAAAACCCACAGGAACATCTCCAAAATCCCACTGAACCATCGTTACATACTCTCCTCCGCCCAAAGGTAGTGCAGACACAGACAACTGCTCATCGGTAGATCCATCAAAAGGAACACCTACCCAATCAATCCATGCACCATTATTGAGATTGGTTTGATAGCGTACATACACATTGGTGAAAGGGGCATTTGTCCATCCACCTGATTCTGTTTTGGTCAGTTCCATTGCAGCAGGCAAGGTGTCTGTCATCACAAAACTGGTCAAGGGAGTTCCTCCTGAATTCGCAGGATGCACATAATAGTCGAATGATTCTCCAATAAGTCTTTCTGTATATCTTGCTCCTTTCTCTGCCCATATTTCAGCAGGGTCGGGTGTGCCAATTGTAACAGTAGTGCCATCTTCTTCCTGTGTTGGAGTGCCATTGTATTCATAATCAACGTAGGCTGTATTGGTGAATGTATCTCCAGGGTTGACTGCATTGCCGCCGTGATCAGGATTGATAATTTCTCCAATAAGCCCCAAATCATCTGATGAGTCAAAACCTGCAGGCATCTGATCAAACTCCCATTGTACCATTGTCACATAATCTCCTGCTCCTAAACCCAAATCACTTACCTTCAATGTTTGTTGTGAATTGCCCGTGAAAGGGCTACCAGTCCAAGTAATCCAAGCGCCATTGTTGAGGTCAGTTTGATAACTAACTGTGATATTGATTGTATTGTAAGCACCTGTTTTTACTGCTAACAAATTGAAAGGGTCAGGCAAGGTATCTGTCACCGTAAAATTATCCACATCCAAATCCCCAGGATTTTCTGCCTTGATGACATATTCAATGTATTCACCCACTAATCGAGTTGAACTGCCCTCTAATCTTTTATCAAATGTGATATCTATTGCAGGCTCTGCAACGTTGTGGGTAAGTGTAAAATCATCTAATGGCCCACTGGCTTCGCCCACACACTCTCCTGTTAGATTTGCCACATTGCTTACACTTTGACCATCCGAAAAAGTACCTGATGGAAAATTAACGGTGACCGTTCGGGTATAACAGTTGTTGTAAGTCGCTGCACCTGTATTCCAAGTCACCTCATGGTCAGTGCCATTGTAAGTTCCGCCATCACTCGCACTCACAAAATTTACTCCTGTGGGCAGTTCATCTACCAAACTCGAACTGTTTAGATTCAAACTACCGTTGCCTCCCGCTTGACAAAATTCAAGTACATAGGTCACATCCTCATCTATCACAGGTGTACCTCCTCCTTGAATGCTTTTGGAGACCGTCCAATCACAGTTGGCAGTAGATGTTGTTGTAACAGGGTCACTTGTGATTGGAGCAACATTATCATCGTCAATCGTAGCGGTGTTTATAGCTGATGTGCCATCGGGGGTAGTGCCATTGGGGAAACGCACTTCAATAAGCAAATCTCCTGTAGAACCTGCATTTACTACGCTTTGAAAGGTAAAGGTGACCAGCCCACTATTTTCTGTGACAGAAGTAGTGTGAACTGAACCTAAGGCCGAAACAAACTCCACTTCTGGTGGAAGCTGGTCTGTCACCACCATGTTATCACATTGGCCTGTGGTACTCGAACAAGAATATTGAAGAGTATAGGTAAATGTTTCTCCCGAAGCCGCAGTAAGTTTATCACAAGTTTTTGTGATAGACATTTGAGCAAATAAGGAATTGTGTAGGCATAAAAATCCCAATAATAGTAGAATCTTTTTCATGGATGGATAGTTCAGGGTAAATCATTTAGAATAAAAGTCAGTTCTTTCTACTTATTTTCAACATTTTATGACTTTTAAATGTTAAAATAAAAGGGTCACTATAAACATGTTAAATTATACTTTTTTTCATATAAAAAAGTATGTTAACAGAATCCAAATATTATACCAATTCCAACAAGTTCTTGTAACAAGACTATTATGAATCCAAATAAATCACGAAAAAAGCCTGTATCGAATACATAATTCAAGAAAATATTTAATTTTGTAAAAAAATTCTAAATTCCTCTATCATGACAACACCAAATACACACGAAGCTACTCAAGAAATTGTTGATGAATTATTGGATTCCATTGTTGGTAAAAAATGTACACTGGTAGTTCACAACGATGAAGTCAATACTTTTGACTGGGTAATTGATTCTTTAGTAGAAATTTGTAAACACACGCCTCAACAAGCAGAACAATGCGCATTGATTATCCACATGAAAGGACAATACTGTGTTCAGCATGGAACGGAAAACAAATTAAAGCCTATGCGTGAGGCACTTGTAGATAGAGGTATTGGAGCTACTATCGAATACGAATAGTCACAGACTCCTTCTATTTCATTTGTCTTTTTGTATAAAAAACCACCTCACCTTTACTTCCTAATGCCGATATACGCCTTAGATAAAAACCACCTTTCTTTCCCTCCGCCCCATATGGCAGAGGAAGATGGAATGTTAGCTATTGGAGGCGATCTATCTGCAGAAAGGCTATTGGTGGCTTATAGCACTGGTATATTTCCATGGTTTTCAGAGCATGAACCTATTTTATGGTGGTCTCCTGACCCCAGAT
>JBGCDY010000076.1:0-5986 GCA_045105835.1 Chitinophagales bacterium | reverse complement strand
TCTTTTTTTTTTTTTTTTTTGCAGCCTACCCCAACCCCCTTCAAAGGGGGTTTAAAGAATGTAAATTTATTTCTTCCGCATTCCTAATTGTCTTTTTTCATTTCTTCCTCCTCCTTCTCTTGTTCATCTTTCAATTTCTCGTCTCTTTCTTCTATTCGAATCTCCTTGATGGTTTCATTTAATTCTTCTGTGGCTTTTTGGCGTTTATTAGAAGCCCTTGCAGCCTTTCGTTGTTCCTTAATTAACTCTTTGTTTTGCTTCGTCATTTTTTTCAACAAATCAGCGTTTTGTGTACGAAGCTCTTCCAATTGTTTTTGAAGTACTTTTATCTCCTCCATATCTTGCCTTCCTTCCTCTGTAGTAGAATTAGTTTTTGCGGTAGGAGTAGTAGGTTCAGTCTTTAAATTTGAATAAGGAACAACCACGTTACTGGTATTAGGGAGTACAGTGCTGTGGTTGTTCTTATTATTTGAAGCCACAGGCGGGGTATTACCTTTAAGCGCTTCAATTTCTTTTCTTAATAACTGAATTTCTCCAATCAACTTTGCCTCTGTGCTTTCTTGTCGCAACCTATCTGCTTCCATTTTGTACATTTCTACAACAGGGTCGTAGCTTGTATTGGCAGAAGGTCGTTGTGAGAGTTGGCTTAGTTGCTGTTGGAGGGCAATGATTTGTTCTTGCATTTGCAAAACCCCTTGCAACATTGCAGCGTTTTCCATTGGAGTTTCTTGCGTTTCTATTTTCTCCTCACTTATAGTAGTTGTAGTAGTCGTAGTTGTCTCCCTTACAACATCTTCCTCCTTTTCTTTCATTGAAGTATTCCCCGTCGTTTGAGTTACAGCATCAGGTGTTTCGATGGTAGAGGTTCCTTCTTCTACTCGCTCCTTTTCTTCTACCTCTATGATTTGTTGGAGAGAGTCAATGTTCTCTTGGTATTGGTCAGTAGTCGTATAGGTACTTTCCAAACTATCCACATAAGCCTCTGCTTGTGAATTTTCGATTTTCACCACATTCAAATAAGCAGCATACCCTTCTTCCGTGGCGCATCCTGTTTTGCAGGCAGCTTGTTCGGTTTTCGGCAAATCTTTGCAGGCTTGTTTACAGCGTTTCTTGGCTTCTTTTGCCGCCATTTTTTGTTCTCTTTGAGCTTGCTTATCTGCTAACCTTTGTTCCCTTTTGGAGAGTTTGACATCAACCGTTTGTGGAATGGTATCCGTCAAGATTTCCATTGCCAATAGTTCGTTAATTTGTGTAGCATCCGTCGAATACACTTGTGGAGCAACAACGATTACTGGCGGGCGATAACCTTTTTCTTTGTAGCCAAAATTGTAGTTCAATGAGGCATGGGTGTAGGCATAAATGTCGTTCCAACCATTGTCTTTGCCTCTTGCATCCACATCGTCCAAATAATCGGTGAACATGTATTTGATATTGGTTTCCAAATTCAAATTCAAACGATCAGATAAGCGAAATTTGAAGCCCAAACCAATGGGAATGTGCAAGGAAATGTCGTCATAACCTGACCTTTCGGTATCCAGTTTCCGCAAATCCGTCTCAAAATCATCGTCTTGCATCAACAATGGGTTGTCTTCAAAATTGTAGACTGCGCCATTTGTGTCCAACAAATCACCAAAAACATCGAAGTGTGTCACCCCAATTCCTACCGTGAAGTAAGGAGAAAAGAAGGCACGGTCGTCGAGCATGGCATTGTTGTCGGCATGAAACACAAAGGAAAAAGCGGCATCCCACAAATCGGTTTCAAAATTGAGTCCTCTATCAAAGTTGGGATTGTTGTCCACAAAGTCACCACTCCAGTTTCGGGTGCGGTCATTGTAGCGAATTTTTCCTTTGCTAAATGCCAATCGCATACTACTGGCTCTACTCAGGCTTTTGTCAAGCGTCAAACCTTTCGCCCATTCGGTGTATTGTTTTACACGTGGGTAGTCGTCGGTCAAGTCGCCATAATACAGCATGGTTCCGCCTGTGATACCAAGCCGATATTTATAAAAATTTTGTTGGGCAAAAGTGCTTAGACTCATAAGAATGCCCAAACAGATTATTAGGATATATTTCATTTTGTTTTTTGTTGTGTTAGGGTATTGGAATATTGAAGCAAATTCAAATTCAAAACTCAAATGCAAACTCAACTAATCAGTTATCAGTGAGTGGGTTGGTATTCAATAATGACTAATTGAATATTTTATTTTGCATAAGACATTGAAGTGCTGAGAGAATAAATCATTCATTATCAAGCTGTGAATAACTTACCCCTTTAATGTGATTCATTATTTGTCTCCAAATCCAAGCGAAAGATTGATTTCAGCACTGATGCCCACAAAAGGCTTCAAGTTGATGTCTTTCAAACCAATATCTCCTATTCCTGTACTCGTTTCTTCTTCGGTCAGCGCCACACCTGCATTGATGCGGATGAACTTGAATATTTTATGCCCCAAACCTACATACACAGGTCGTTTTACAATCGGGCCGGTGACTTCTAATCCTTCTGCATTTTCGAGGTTGTCCAAAAACACTCCAAATGAGATGGAGGTATTTGCCCAAAACGGAGAAAAAGCTCTGCGTGCAAATGGGATGGATGCGCCTATAAATAAACCCTGTCCATAATTCAATTCATTCAAATCACCATCGAAATATACTCCGCCATAACCCACATTGAGTGAGATAGAACTGTTCGTTCTTTCAACAGGATAATCATCTATCAAACGGGTATCATATACAGTCATCAATGACGCATTGAGGTATTGTTCCACTTCATTGTGAAGCAATTTCATCAAATCTGCTACCAACTGTCCTGCATACTCTGCTCTTGATTGGGTCTTTTCTTTGCCAAAAAAGATGAACTTGCCTTTATTCAAATCTGCCCGTTCTACTTGCTCCAATTTATCTTTTACGATGTCAGAAAAACCTTCAAACTCCAAACTCGTTCTGCTTCGGTAAAGCTTCAATCCTTGATACATAATAGAATTGAGGTCTTTGAGCATGTGTTGTTTGGGCTTCAACATGGTGATACTTTTGCGGTTCACCGTCAGATTGGACTGAATGTATGAATCCATTGTCTGAAACATTTTCAAACGAACATATTCTCGCTCCGCATCGCTTAGGTTGCGGAAATAGGTCATCGCAAAATCATATTCATCATTGCCCTTCAATTTGTAATTTACAGGCATACTAAACACGTCTTGTTGGTTATTAAAAGGACGTTTCCAGTGTGTGTGAAAAAGTGGATGCTTTTGTTTTTCATCCCCTGCTCTATAAATCGTCAACTCTATCATGTTGATTTCGGTGGTAATTCCACCATTCAACATAAAATTCTTTTCAGCAGGAAGAGGTTGATTTTCATTGAACGTATTGCGTTCATAATTGTAAATCACAGTAGCATGCTGAGCATTTGCCCAAAAACTACTTGCCATCAAAAAACTTAAAAACAATAGGGTCTTCTTCATTTGTCGAAATATGTTTTATTGATAATTAGGGTTTTCCATAAAATAAGTTCCTGATTTGAAGTAGAGTGTGCCAAAATATGCTCTCTTTTTACAGCAAATATTTTGGAAGCCTATACCAGGAAATGATTTTAGGAATGCTTCCATCCCTTGGTAAAATCAAAATGCTTCGTATAGACTCTTAGCTATTTTTTGGTCACGGTTTTTGGGGAGATATTTTTTTGATTCTTATTTTTTCGTCTAATAACATCTTTGCAGGCAGAATCACCAAGTCTTCGTTTTCGGTAGCAATGGTAATCGAAATGTTGTCCATATCGACCACTTTTCCTTTGATTCCAGCTACTTCAATGTCTTGTCCTTTGATAAATTTTCGGCGATTGAAAAATGCACCCAACATATTCGACAATACATTTCGGGCTGCAAGCCCGTAGGCCAATGCACCTCCTCCTAAAAATGCACCCAAAATAAGGGTAACATTCGAGGTGATTACACTTGTATCTATACCTGCTTGACCCAATGCAGTAAGTGTCACAATGATAACTATGAAGTAAAAGACAATACTACTGATGGCTTTTCCTGCACCAATCGACAAGGTAGAAGTCGCTGCTCTCGTAGCATCTCTAATAAAGGTGGCAATGTAAATTCCGATGATAAATAATATCAAGGCACTCAACAAAGTCGGTAATAGGCTGATGAGTTTGCTAATCTGCTCTGAGACTACACTAAGTCCTAATGTATCTGTTGCCATCACCAAAACCAACAACATAATAATCCAATAAACAAATTTACCAACCAGTTTGGCGGGCGTAGATTGGATGTTGGCTTTTTCAAGCATTTCTTGGGTATTCACCTTCCCTGCCAATTCATCAAACTTGACAAGTTTCAACAGTTTTTCTATTGCAGCAGAAATGATTTTGGCAGCGAGCCACCCAAATAAGAGTAGAAAAATGGCTCCTACGACTTTGGGTAAGGCACTCATGAATACTTGTACAAAAGCGTGAATGGAGGACATGAACACGTCCGTGAGATTATTTAGTTCTTCTTGCATAGCAGTGATTGTTTATAAAGTTTGTTGTCGACACCTACTTTATGATTGGGAGGAAAATGTATGCTCTATTTGTTGGTGTATAGACGGGATAAATGATTTTGGTAACGCTATTAGGCGGTATTACCGTAATGATAAAGTTTTTTTAGATTCTACCGTCTTTAAGTCGAAAAATTATGCCGTTTCACTTAAAGATGCAAAAAATGATTTTTAGTTTTGTAAGGCTAAGGAATGTGGAAGAAATAAATTTACATTTTTTAAAAACTCCCTCACCCCCTTCGAAAGACAGGATAAATACAGTAAGTTTATTTTAAGTGTTTTACAAATAAATATGTAATAACAAATATTATTCATTCGCAAATTATTTTTGGAAAAAATCTTCAAAACCTTCAAAACACAAGACCTAATTCGTCTATTATAATCAAACAGGCAGGTAAGTAAAAATTTTGGACTGAGCCACAATGCTTGTCATCGCAAAATATAAATCAATAATAAACCAATTTTATATCTTTGTCAAATGTAAAACAATGAATACATTTTTTTTTGAGTCAAAAACAGACAGTTTAAAGTCTCCTACTTTAAACAATCTAAACAAAGTCTTTCTGAAAAACTATTTCAACAATACTTGGGAACTATATGAAATGCTGTTTTCTTCTATCAAATCTGATGAAACTTTATTTTTAAGTCCCGACCCTCTCCGCAATCCTTTGGTTTTTTACTTGGGCCATACAGCAGCTTTCTACATCAACAAATTCAGAATGGCAGGTCTAGTAACCAATCCCATACATGAGGAATGGGACCATCTATTTGCAGTCGGCGTAGATCCCGACCTCCCCACAAACCTGAGTGTTTCCTCCTATTGGCCTTCTATCAAGGAAGTACGACAATACCGAAAAGAAATTTACCAAATAGTTCACCAAGTCATTGACAATCTAAACATAGATTCTCAACCCATAACTCAAGACCATCCTATTTGGACATTAATGATGACCTTGGAACACGATCGTATTCACTTCGAAACCTCCTCGATGCTCATTCGTCAATTAGATGTTGATTTGGTTGAGCGCCCCAAAGTTTGGCAATATGCACCTTCGTCTAAAGATTCCCCCACAAATGAATGGATTCACGTTGAAGAGGGAGAAGTTCAAATAGGCAAGCCAGATGATTCAGATATTTATGGTTGGGACAATGAGTTTGGCTCATTGAAGTCCAAGGTTTCTTCTTTCAAAGCCACTAAAAATCTAATTTCCAATGCTGATTTTTTAGATTTTGTAAACGCAAAAGGTTATGAAAACCAAACTTTTTGGACAAAAGAAGGGTGGACATGGAAAAATCGTACAAGTACCAAACATCCAAAGTTTTGGATTCCATTCGAAAATGGCTATCGCTATCGTGCTATGTTTGATGAAACTTCAATGCCTATGGATTGGCCCGTTGAAGTCAATGCTCACGAAGCACAAGCTTACTGTGCTTGGAAAAACGA
>JBGCDY010000075.1:0-5160 GCA_045105835.1 Chitinophagales bacterium | reverse complement strand
ATTGAAGTGGTGGCGGTGAGTTATGTACAGTTTAGTTCGGGCTATAAGATTGATTTGCAGGGACTGGGAGCTTTTTGTAGAGCGCATGGAGTGATTTTGGTGGTGGATGCTACGCAGGCTTTTGGAGCGATGGAGATAGATGTGAAGACATTGAAGGTGGATGTTTTGGTGGCGAGTGTGTTTAAGTGGGCTTGTGCGGGTTTTGGTGCGGGAATCATGTATGTGCGTGAGGAGCTTTTTGAAGTGTATGACCCGCCTGTGATGGGTGCAGAGAGTCAAGGCATTGCAGCTAAAATCACTGATATTTCTGATATTCAATTTTCAGGATACACTTTCCAAACGGGAAACTATGACTACAAAAGCACTTTGGTGCTGGGCAAAGCGATTGACCAAATGATGGCGATAGGATTGCAAAATATTGAACAGCGCATTGCAGCTCTTCAAAAATACCTTTTAGCCGAACTCCGAAAAAATGATATATTAGTGGTTTCTGATTACGATTCTTCTTGTAGAGCAGCGATTACGATTATTGAAGGTAGTCAAGCACTCTGGGAATATATGAAAACGAATGGGGTTGTGCTTTCGCTTCGTGGAAAAGGAATTCGCATCAGCCCACACTACTACAATACGTTTGAAGAAATAGACCGTTTGTGCGCCTTGTTGCAGCAGTTTAGAAAAAACAGCTAAAAAGAATTACTTTTGTATGGGGTATAATGGCATGAAAATAAACTATTTCCTCTCTGATTGGGTTTAAAATTTTATTGCCGTTACCTCGATGCCAACCACTTTCTAAGAAACTAAAACGGATGTCCTCATTTTAAAATCATGGGCGAGTGTTCGATTTTGACACTGCAAAATAAACTTCATGCAATTAAAAGCAACATACGGAAGTATTTGGAACATCGCTTATCCGATTATTTTGGGAAGTTTGGCTCCAAATGTGATTGGTTTGATGGATACCATTTTTTTGGGAAGGGTAGGAGAGATAGAACAAGGGGCTTGTGGTTTGATTTCCTTGTATTATTTGGTGCCTGTGATGTTGGGCTTGGGCTTGTCTCGTGGCGCACAAATTTTGATTGCGAGAAGAGCAGGGGAGGAGAAGAATGACCGCATTGGAGTGGTGGTGAACAATTTGCTGTACATGGAATTGTTTGGTTCAGTCTTATTGTTTTTCGCCGTTTCTATATTTACCCCCTACATTCTCTACATTCTTATCAGTTCCCAAGCGATTTACGATGCGAGCTTGGTCTATTTAGAGTATCGGGTCTATGGGCTGCCTTTTAGCTTCTTTGCTTTTGTGGCGATGGCAATATATATGGGAATTGGGCGGACTTATATCATTGCGTGGGTGATGGGGATTTCGTGTGTGGTGAATGTCTTTCTGGATTATGCCTTGATTTTTGGGGCATTTGGTTTCCCCGAAATGGGCATTGCAGGGGCAGGATTGGCTTCTACGATTGCAGAAGTGGTGGCAATGTTGTTTGCTTTGGCTTATATGCTTTATGACAAACAACTCAAATTATTCAATATTTTTCAGTTTGAGAAACCGAACTTTCCTCTGATGCGGCGAATTGCAGTCATTTCTACGCCTTTGATGGTGCAGTATTTGATTGGCATGGGCGGTTGGTTTGTGTTTTTGTCGCTAATCGAAAAAATGGGGGAACGGGCTTTGGCTATTTCGGTGGTGCTCAAGATTCTCTATACTTTTTACAGCGCACCTGCATGGGGTTTTGCTTCGGCGGCTAATTCCTTGGTCAGCAATGTGATTGGTCAAAAGAAATACAATCAGGTGATGGTCGTTATCAACCGTTCGACGATTCTGAGTTTTGTGACGACGGTAGTTCCTTGTGCGACTTTGGTATTTTTTCCAGAGCTTATTTTGTCGGTTTTTACCAAAGATGTGGCGGTTATTGAAGGAGCGAGGTCGGTGATTTATGTGCTGATTATGGTGATTTTGGCTTGTTCGGTATCGAATGTTATCTTCAATGGAATTATGGGAACAGGGGCAACTTTCTTCTCATTGATTACAGAGACTTTCTCCATGTTTGTCTATTTGGGCTATGCGTATGTGATTGTCAATGTTTTGAATTTGGGCTTGTCCTATGTTTGGGGTTCGGAGTTTATTTATTGGCTGCTCTTGGTGATTATTGGCGTGGCTTATTTGAAGTCTGGTAAGTGGAAAAAGGTGACGATGTAGGTTTGGGAAATGTAGTCAGTGACTGGTGGATTAGTGACTGGTGACTAGTGGATTAGTAACTGGTTATTGGTCTTCAAAAATAACCCTACATTAACACTCTAAAAGGCATTGATTATCATGTATTTAGTGTTAGAGAAGGTATTTGATTTCCCATTGGTAAGTGAAGCAGTTTAAGGGATAATCATTTTATTCTGTTGGAGTTATCTTTTTTGATGATTTTCGGTTTTTACCCTAAACCAATAAGTAAAAAATGTGGAAATAAGAGGATAAATACTTGCCAGTCAATAAGAAATACCTGAAATTTAAGGTTCTTAAAGTAGAACCAGTCACCAGTTACCAATCAACCAATCACTATACCTAGCTAACGTTGAGTTTTTATGATAGAAATTTTTAGTGAATATCCGCTCTTATTGCTTTTTGTAGTTGCCTCCTTAGGTTATTTGATAGGCACGATTAAAATTAAGGGGAGCAGCTTGGGGGTTGCTGCTGTGTTGTTTACAGGTTTGGCCTTTGGCGCAATTGACCCCAGATTGCAAATTCCCGAAATCATCTTCTTGTTGGGACTCTCCCTATTTGTGTACTCCATCGGTCTAAGTTCAGGCCCTGCCTTCTTTTCTTCTTACCGCAAAAATGGTATCCGAGATTTTATATTCATCCTTGTCATGCTGGTTTTTTCTGGCTTGGTTGCCTCTGGTTTGTCGCTTTTGTTTGGCTTTTCGGCTGCAACGATTACAGGGATTTACACGGGTAGTACGACCAATACTGCGGCTTTGGCGGGAGTGATAGATTATGTGAATAGCACGGTGGACAAAGAAACTGCTGCTATTTTGATTCAAGAAGCGGTAGTGGGCTATTCCTTTTCATATCCGATGGGTGTTTTTGGGAGTATCATTGCGATTGTGTTGATGGAGAAGCTGTTGAAGGTGGATTATGCGAAGGAACAGAACGAATTGAAGAAAACCTATCCGATTGCAGAGAAGCTTCATACAGTTTCTATTGAAGTGAGCCGTGAAGCGGTCTGCAATATTCAATTGCGGGATTTATTGAAGGAATATGATTGGAATGTCTCTTTTGGGCGTGTTTTTCACGAAGGAAATCAGGCATTGATTGGTTGGGATACTACTTTTGAAATTGGAGATGTGATAGTGGTGGTGGGAAGTGAGGAGGATGTGGCGAATGTGGTGGAGGTGATTGGCAAGCTGAGTGATAAGATGTATGAATACGATACGAGTCAATTTGATTCGAGGCGGATTTTTGTGTCGAATACCTTGGTAGCTGGGCGAACGATTGCGGCTTTGAATATCCAAGAAAAATTCCATACCGTCATCACCCGAATCAGGCGTGGAGACATTGATATGCTTGCCAATGGGGATACTGTTTTGGAGATGGGAGACAGGGTTCGGTTCATTGCGAGGCGAGAAGATTTGGACGATTTGGGGGAATACTTTGGGGATTCTTATACCGAGTCGAGTAAGGTGAATTTGTTTTCTTTTGGTTTGGGAATCGGTTTGGGCTTGATATTGGGGAGTATAGAATTTTCGTTTGGACCTACGTTCAGCTTCAAATTGGGTTATGCGGGTGGACCTTTGGTGGTGGGTTTGTTTTTGGGAGCAGTGAGGCGAACTGGTCCTGTAGTGTGGTCATTGCCTTACAGTGCCAATGTGACGCTCCAACAAATGGGATTGATTCTTTTGTTGACGAGTATTGGTGTTCGTTCGGGGAATGCGTTTATGCAAAGTTTTTCGATAGAAGGAATTTGGGCATTTATGGCAGGCGCAACGATTAGTATGGTCACCGCTTTTGCGACGCTTTTGGTGGGTTACAAAATCTTGAAAATGCCTTTTAGTTTGCTTACTGGAATGGTGGCGAATCAACCCGCTATTTTGGATTTTGCTACTTCTCGAAGCAACAACAAAGTACCGATGTTTGGGTATGCAATGATGTTTCCGATTGCGCTGATTTCTAAGATTTTAATTGCACAAATCTTGTTTTTGATTTTGTATTGAGATTTCAAGATATAAGAAAAAACGTTGATAATCAATTGTTTTAACTACCAATAACCAGTCATCAATTCACCAATCACTACTAGTACACAAACACCTTTCCTACAAGCGGTTTTTTACCTTTCAATACCAATTTCCAATAATACAATCCTGCGGGGAAATTCTCTTTGGGAGTGAAATCTACTCGGATATGGGTAGTACCTGCTTCAAATTTTTGTCTGAAAACCCGTTTTTGGTGGTTTTCGATGGTGAGGGTAAGTGGGCGGTTTTCGGAGGTGGTGAAGTGGAAGTCAATGCCCTCTTGATAGAGTTTTTGGGAGTCGAATTCTTGTAGGGTGATTCCGATAGCATCGTTGCTGCGGTAGGCAGCTTGGGTTTCCATGAGTTTCTCGTAGGAAGGAATCAAGACTGCTTCCGCCATCAATTGATTCAGAATGTCGTCCAAATTTGCGGAATCTTCAGAGAGACTGAAGTCCGATTTTTCGACAATATCCAAAACGGGGTGAGACTGAACAGGATAGTCCAAATCAACAACCAAATTGTACAAAGACCGCACACTGCCATTGCAGTAGTCACAATCCAACACATGTTCAGGGAGTTCGACAGGTAATTGACTGACTTTCTCGACCTTCATTGCGTCGGCATACAACATTTGTCCTAACTGGGTCAAATGCCCTTGTTCATCTAAGTACGTTGTTGATTTCATAGTATTATTGATTTACAGTTTCATGTTTTGAAGGCGTTGAAGGTTTGAAAAATTTACTACACTACTCAGACGAATTTTGGGACAAATTTGGGAAACCAAACAAAGTTTTTTTTTAAATAGTTTCATTTCGAGGTTAATTCAATGAAGATTTTTGGTTTTTAGTAATCGATTTTTTTTTTTCAATCAAAAGTTTTGAAGTTTCGCACCTCGCACCTCGCACCTCGCACCTCGCACCTCGCACCTCACACCTCGCT
>JBGCDY010000074.1:0-5748 GCA_045105835.1 Chitinophagales bacterium | reverse complement strand
CTTGCTCCATGTTTTTCCGCCAAATTTTCGAGCAAGCGCACGACTTCTGTTGCGCCCCAATCGTCAATCATGCGGAAAGGACCTCCTCTAAATGGAGGAAAACCCAAACCAAACACAGCTCCAATATCACCATCCAAAGGATTGTCAATAATCCCATCTTGCAGGCAATGAACAGCTTCGTTAACCATCATCAAAGCAGTACGGTGTTGGAGTTCGATAGCAGGAAAGCTTTTTCGGCTTTTGCCATTGAAGTAGTCATAGACCTCCTCATTGACCTCCCCTGTTTTTTTGCCTGTTTTGGAGTCGTATTTATAAAAACCCTTCCCGTTTTTGCGTCCTTTGAATCCAACTGCTGCCATGCGTTTGAAGCCATCACTCAATAGGACATCTCCTTCTTCACCTCTTCCTTTGAAAAAATCTCCCAAAGCTCCTGCCTGAATGTGTGCGCCTACATCAATTCCAACTTCATCCATCAGCGTCACAGGTCCGACAGGAAAGCCAAAGTATTGAAGTTGAACATCTAAGTTTTTGATTTCTGCTCCTTCTTCAATCAACAAAAGTGCCTCATTCATCATCGGTGAAAGAATACGAGTTGTATAAAACCCTGGTCCATCTTTGACCACAATACAAGTTTTACCTTGTTGAATCCCCAGTTCCAAACAGCTTGCAATCACCCAATCTGCCGTTTGTTCGGTCTTGATGATTTCGAGTAAAGGCATTTTGGGTACGGGCGAAAAATAGTGCATTCCAATCACCAATTCAGGACGTTTTGCCTTTGCAGCAATGAGGTGAATCGGTAAAGCAGAAGTATTCGTAGCAAAAATGCAGTTGTCATTCGTAGCAGCTTCGGTTTCGGCAAGAATTCTTTGCTTCAATCCCAAATCTTCAAAAACGGCTTCAATGACCATCTCTGTCTTGTCAAATCCTTCATAAGTCAATTGCCCGTGAACACTTGCCATAATTTCATCTCCCTCCACTTTCGTCAATGATTTTCGCTTCACCTTCTTCGCAATGTTCTTCCAAATCGTTTTGTTGGCAGAAGTCAAGGTTTCTTCCTTGATGTCTTTGATAAGCACATCAATGTCCTTCAAAATACTGACCTCCGCAATTCCTGCTCCCATAAAACCTGCTCCCAAGATGCCCAAAGTTTTGACGGGGCGAGCAAGTTCAGCCATTGGGTTTTTCTTTTTGGCAGTCATCGCAAAAAAGATGTTGATAAGCTGACGGCTTTGAGGGGTCAAAATCATTTCTTCAAATTTGGTAGCTTCTGCTTCCAAACCTGCTTTCATTCCTTTTTTGAGACCTATCTCGACACAATCCAAAATGGCAGATATGGCAGGATAATTTCCCTTACTTTGCTTCAAAGCCATTTGACGGGCTTGGCTCAATACCAAATACCGACCCAATGGATTTTTGTTCAAAGCCCATGCCGTCAAACCTCCTTTGAGTTTGCGCTTTATTTTTTTGTTGACCAGCTTCAATGCGAGTTCACAAGCGGCAGTATGCAGTTTGTGGGGATGCACCAATTCGTCCACCAAGCCGATTTTTTTGGCTTTGCTGGCATAGATGTTTTTGCCTGTCAGCATCATATCCAATGCCAAAGGAAGCCCTATCAATCGTGGAAGCCGCTGTGTGCCACCCCCTCCTGGAAAAATACCAAGTTGTACTTCGGGTAAGGCAAATTTGGTTTTTCTGTCATCAGAAGCCACTCTCGCCCAACAAGCCAAACAAATCTCCAAACCTGCTCCCAATGCCGAACCGTGAATGGCTGCGACTACGGGCTTTGAAGAATTTTCGATTCGATTCAAAATAGCATGCCCCTTTCGGGTGACAGGTACAAAGTCTCCTGGCTTTTTTACTTCCTGAAAAGATTCAATATCTGCCCCTGCAATGAAGTCTTTTTTGCCGCTTATCAATACGATGGCTTTCACCGCACTATCCGCCTCCAATTCTGCAATCAAAGAATCAAACAAACCAATGGTTTCGGGAGATACTTTGTTGACAGGACTGTCTTTTTGGTCGAGCCAAAGAGTGGCGATACCATTTTTTACTTCAATGCTAAGGTAGTCTGCTCGTTTCATTTTGATTGTTGTTTGTCTCTTGAATTATTGAAGGCTCTTCAATAGTGATTTTGTTGTCTTTTAAAAGCTTAAAGCCGCTACTATGTTTAGAAAAACACTCCAATAAGTGAATGAAAATTAAAGTGGTGCTGCAATATCAGTTTGCAGTGAAAGAATTCTTATCAACTTGTTTTGAAGTATTTTTTCACCAAAGGTTTTTGAACTTGAATTTGTACTTTGAATTTGAGTTTCAAAAAAAAACAACCTAAATGTCTCCCAATTGTGGGCGAATCAGGATTTCCTCCACAACCGCCGAATCTCCCAACTCTACAATCGCTGCAACAGCTTTGGCAACATCTTCGGCTTGCATCAGTCGAGCCGCAGGAAAGTCCACGCCTTTCCAAGCATTCGTCCATGTAGCACCTGGCATGACAGACGAAACTTTGATATTGTGGGGTTTGAGTTCTTCCCTCAAAGCTTTGGAGAAACCCAAAAGTGCAAATTTGGAAATACTGTAGGAGGCACTTCCTAAATAAGTTTGGGTACTTGCCACCGAACAGATATTGATGATGTAACCCTTTTTGTGTGGCAACATTGCAGGAAGCACATGACGACTGAGGTGGTAGGCACTGTAAAGATTTGTCTGGATAAGTTGTTCTAAAAGCCCGTCATTGTCTTCTGACAAAATATGGTCTCCCAACCATACACCCGCATTATTGACGAGTATATCTACTTGACTCCAAGTAGCCTTGATAAAATCCGCAAAAGCAATCACTTCCGATTTGACGCTTACATCCACCGCCATTATATGCACCTTCAAGTGCGGGTGCGCCCTAAAAATATCCGATTGCAGTGCTTCTAAATCTCCCTGTGTCCTTGCACATAGGCACAAATTGTAGCCTTTTTCGGCAAAAGATAGGGCAATTGCTCTTCCTATTCCCTTTGTAGCTCCTGTAATAACTGTATTCATAGTAATGAAAATTATTTGGTTCAAAAATAGGGTTTCTTTTCAAATCAAACAAAAAGTGATATATTTGACAGCGAGGCATTAATTCCTCATCAGAAATCAAAATTCAAATGGAAATCAAAATCAAAATGAATTGTTGATTTTCAAAAACTTAGAGTTTTAGAATTATCAATTTATTTTGTATTGGCTCTGAAATAGGTCTTTTGTTGAAAAATGACCAAACAGAGGTTTAACATTTTCATCCTTAAAAACATAAGAAATGAAACAACTCAGTTTATTATTAGTAGCCGTAATCGTCGTTTGGGGGATTAGTAGTTGCGACAATGCCAAATTGGAGGCGATGAAAGCAGACCAATCACAAAGGGTGGATTCTTTGGCAAACGCTCAAATAGCAGAGGTCAAAGCACAACTTATGGAAGATTGTGATGCCTCAGTAGAAGAAGTCATCAGAGCCAAAGTGGATTCTATACAGGCCTCAATGGTGGTTGGAAAATCCAACTCAGGCTCAGGTAAGACCAGCTTAACTCCTACTAAAAAACCTACTGCTACAACGCCTGCTCCAAAACCCAAACGTGACATCAAAGATAGAAGAAATGGTGAGGTTAGTACTCCTGTTGGCGGCGGTTCTAATTCGGGAGGCACAACAATAACTCCTGGTGCAAAACCAAATACAGGAAGTAGCCGAGACTTGAAGAATAGAAGACGTGGAAACTAGTACAACATAAGTAAGGAATCAAAATTAAAATGAGAATTAAAATCAAAAACCTACTTGACGAACAAGGAGTTATAAACTTTTAATTCTTAAGGTAAATTTGTCACACTACTTAATCTAAGTAGATGGTAGCTTTTTTGTATCGTCGAATGAATTCGACGGTACAAAAGTTCCCTTTCTTTTACTTCTAGCTGTACTATTTATTGAGAAATGCTCTATATCACACACTTTTTGTTGGGTTTTGTATTTAGTTTTTTGGGTTCTATTCCTTTCGGGATGATTAACTTAACAGTCGTAGATACAACCATTCAAAAAGGGCTTAGAGCAGGAATTGTATTAGGGTTTGGAGCCGCATTGGTGGAGTTTTTTCAGGCAATTATTGCAGTGAAATTCACCCATGTTTTTATCGACAACCCCAATATTGAGGCAATTATTCATTGGCTTGCCATTCCTATTTTCTTTGCTTTGGCAATCTATCACTACCATCAATCTCGTAGTGAATCGGTGGGCAAAAGTTCAGAAAAGAGTCTTTCTCCTTTTTACAAGGGGATTTTTATCAGCACATTGAATATGTTGGCGATTCCTTACTGGGTTTTTTACGCCACTTATTTTGGTTCAATAGGTTGGCTCTCCTCTTCGAGTAATTTATTGCTGCTGTATTGCGTAGGCATTGCTTTGGGGGCATTCATCCTCTTTGTCGTTTTCGCAAAACTAAGTAGTCTGGTTGTCAATAGGATGAAAGAAATTTCCTCTACAACCAATCAAGTATTGGCATTCATTTTTTTGGCTTTTGGAATTTATCAGCTGGTTCATATGTTTTGGTAGGGAATCTCCCAATTTCTCAAACTTCGTTCTTCATTTTTACTCAATCTTTATGGAAACAATTGCAATTGTTTTTGTTTATTTGCTCTATGCTTATTTTGGCATAGGTCTTTTGTTTGCTATCTTTTTTTTGGTGAAAGGCTTGGAAAAAATAGATGCTTCGGTAAAGGGTACGCCTACTCGTTTCCGATTTTTGATGATTCCAGGTACACTTGCTTTCTGGCCTTTATTGCTGCAAAAGTGGCTGAAACTGAACAAAAAATAAAAATTCATTGATGAAAACTCTTGCCCAACTGGTTTCTTTTCTATTCCATCCTATTTTTGTTCCCAGCTATGCCATTCTATTTCTCGTTTGGTGCAATCCCTATGAGTTTGGACAATTTGGCTCCTATGATAGCATGTTCATCATACGGACTTCGGTTTTGTATTCTGTTCTGTACCCGCTTTTCATTGTGGTTTTGATGCGTTTGTTGGAATTTATTGACAACTACCAACTGGCAGACCGCAAAAACCGCATCCTTGTGTTTATCCCAACTTCTTTTTGCTTTTGGTGGACCTTCATTGTTTTTCTAAAATCCGATTATTTGGAAGTTTTGGGCGATGTGATGCTGGGCGCAACGATTTCGATTTCGATTGCACTTGTGGTTACAGCTCTTTTCTCCAAAATCAGCCTACACACCATAGGCATGGGTGGCTTGTTTGCGATTGTTCTTTATTCGGTCAATATTGCAGTCAAAGATGTAAGCATGATATTGTTTGCCACCATTTTCATTGCAGGATTGGTGGGAACTTGCCGCATGTGGTTGGATGCCCACAATTTACAAGAAGTTTACAATGGCTATTTGGTCGGCTTTTTGAGTATGTTTTTTGCTTTTCTGGTCTAAACGTTCCCCCTCCCCTTCTATATTCACATTCCTTCAAGAAGCCTTGATACACTTGTTATTAGGGTTCACTCCTCCAAAATCTCCCTTCACGACGTATTTATTGAAGGACAGAAACCTCCTGTCTATATTTGTAGTTCCTAAGGTTTTTGAATAAAAAAACTTTGGCTCATACGGTGTTTCTCCGTGATTTTTATACGTATTTATAATCAAATATTTGTTCTTCTGTTCTTTTGGAAGAATCTAATAATGTGTCTAATAGAGAATCTAAGAGGCTTGCTCCACGTTTTCTCTGATTATACACAA
>JBGCDY010000073.1:0-7936 GCA_045105835.1 Chitinophagales bacterium | reverse complement strand
TGACACACCCACTTCTTTCACTTACCAAACAATTTCTAACAAACTCCAAGATGCCTTTCTTGAGTCAGGCTTGGGCTTGGGGGGCACCTATGCAGGCCCTTTGCCTTCCTTTCGGATTGATTATGTGCTGCTTGACCCTTCTTTTGAAGTGCGCTCAACGGAGGTGATTCGCAAAAAGTATTCGGATCATTATCCTGTAACTTGTGAGTTTCGGATTTGGAAATAGACTGAAATAAAGACAAATGTTATCTACCTTTTCGCATTCTACTTCAAAACTATTCTACGTCTAAAAGTCCTCTACCAAGCGAAAACCAGTGTTTCTCAAAGAAGAGTAAATGGGATTGGTATTGCTGCGAGAAGATACTCGGCAGACTTCAGCATAGGTCCCACTTCGCAAAACACGAGAGCTACCTTTTTTAGGCCCTTTTGGATTTTGAACAGGGCTGTTTTTGTAGTAATCCTCTGAATACCAATCTTGACATCTTTCCCATACGTTGCCGCTCATGTCATACAAACCTAGTTCATTGGCTCTTTTTGACCCAACAGGACGTACTGTTCTGCCTGATGAATTATTATCGTACCAGGCTACTTCATCGAGTTTGTTACTCCCTGCGTATTTGAAACCCTGACTTTTGTTTCCTCCTTTAGCTGCAAATTCCCATTCTGCTTCTCTGGGTAAACGAAATTGTTTGCCTGTCAATTGGTTCAGTTTTTTGATGAACTCTTGTGTTTCGTTCCAGCTTGCATCAACGACGGGACAATTCTTACAATCTTGACGGATTCTTTTATTGAGGTCGTACATTTCTCCCAAATCTTTTAAGGGACCAGATTCAAAACGTTTTTTGCGTTCCAACTCTCTCTTTGCAGGGGCACTGGGTTCTTTGCCCATCACAACCATCCATTGTTCGTGGGTAACCAAGTATTTTCCAATTTTGAACTGCTTCAATTTTACTTCGTGGATGGGTTTTTCACTTGATTTACAACCTAAACCGAAAAAAGAAGCACATCCCATTGTGAATGTACCGCCTTTCACAACGACCATATCGTCGACCAATTGTTGGAGTAAAGGAGGCAAAGCTGCCACCTTTTTTTGACTGGCTATTTCGCTTAGTTTGCGACTGACGAGTGTAATGCGTTTTTTGATTTGAGGCGTGCTTTTGTATTTTGCCGCTTTTTCGTAAGAACTTTTTGCAGCTTTCCATTCTTCGGTTTGGTATTGGGTGTTTGCCAATTGAAGAAGAGTTTGGTATTCCTCGTCTTTTTGAAGTGTAGCTTGCTTTTCTGCTTCCAAACGTGCTTGTTTCTGGATGTCCTTCAATGCTTGGTCAATCGCTGCAATGCGTTCTTGGATTTGAGGTGTGTCTTTGTACTTTGCTGCTTTTTGATATGATTTTTTTGCAGCGACTCGTTCTTGTTTTTGGAACTGAGTATTTGCCAATTGGAGTAATTCTTGGTAGTCACTTTCTTTTTGAAGAGCTACTTTTTTCTCTGCTTCCAAACGGGCTTGTTCTTGGGTGTCCTTCAATGTTTGGTCAATCGCTGCAATGCGTTCTTGGATTAAAGACGTGTTTTTGTGTTTTGCAGCTTCTTTGTAAGAGCTTTTTGCAGCTTGCCAATCTTCGATTTGGAACTGGGTATTTGCCAACTCAAGGAGGTTTTGGAATTTTTCAATGCCTTTTTTTTCAGCCTCCAAACGTATTTGTTCTTGCTGCTTTTTTTTCTCGATTTCTCTTATCAATCCCACACTGCGGTTCACTTCCAATGCAATATTGGTGTAAGCTTCAGATTTATCCATCCAAGCACTGATAGGTTTTCCGTCTTTGGGTAAGGCTTGCAAGGCATTGAGTTCTTCCTCCATTGTCCAGGTACAATAACTCAAAATGATGGGAATGACCATTGCTTCGCCTTTTTCGTGACGTTCCAAGGCTTTGAGCATTTCTTTGCCGTGAAAATAGTCGGAGTGGAGCGAATTGGCACTGATGAGTAAGAGGATGATATTGGCTTCTTGTAGCTTTTGGTTGATTTGAGTTTCCCATTGAGTGCCAGGCACAATTTCGCCATCGTACCAGATTTGGACGTTTTTTTTGCGACTCAGTGAACGAAGGTATTTTTTGAGTTCTTTTAAGTAGGCTTCGTCGAGTCGAGAATAAGCAATGAATATTTTGACAGCAGTTGATTGATTTGGCATAACACAACAAATATAACAAGATTTGTTTTATCAAAAAATCACTAATTTAGCGGCTTAAATAAAAAATTTCTATAATAGGGAATAATCGCTGCATCTATGATGCTCTGGTAAATTTACCCATTAACGAACTAAAGTAAGCCGCAAAAGACAGTAACAATGGCAAAGCGTAAGAAACCTTCTTTTTGGAATCAGCATTTTTGGGCAGTCTTGTCCATTGGTTTGTTTAGCATCCTATTGTATGCGCCTTCGATTTCGTATGATTATGCACTGGACGACCAGATTGTGATTTTGTCGAATCAATACACCAAAGAAGGGTTTTCGGGAGTTTGGAAGATATTGAGTACCGAGAGCATGGAGGGTTTTTGGGGAGAGCAGAAGAATCTCTTGGCAGGTGGGCGATACCGTCCGTTGTCGATTGCGACTTTTGCGGTGGAATGGGAGCTGTTTGGGAGCAATCCGATGATTGGACACCTCATCAATATTTTGCTGTATGCTTTGACCAATGTGCTTTTGTATCGAATCTTGGTGATGCTTTTTGCAGCAAGATTCAAACGCCCACCTCGTTATTGGTATTTGACGATTCCATTCATTACCACACTCTTGTTTATAGCTCATCCTTTGCATACCGAAGTGGTGGCAAACATCAAGGGGAGGGACGAAATTATGACTTTTTGGGGTTCGCTGGCTGCACTGTATTTCAGTTTGCAGTATGTGAAACGGCAACGAATCATGGATTTGATTTGGAGTAGTTTGTGCTTGTTTTTGGCATTGCTATCCAAGGAGAATGCGATTACTTTTGTAGGAATTATTCCATTGACTTTGTACTTTTTTACAAAAAGTTCGTGGAAACAAATTGGTCAGATTACCTTACCTCTCATTGCTGCAACGGTGGTGTTTTTGGTGATTCGTTGGCGGGTAATTGGTTATTTTCTCAATAGCGGAACAGAGGTGACAGAGTTGTTGAACGACCCCTTTTTGGGAGCTTCTTTTGAAGAAAAATATGCCACGATTTTCTCCACAATGGGTTATTATTTGAAGCTATTGGTCTTTCCGCATCCATTGACGCATGATTATTATCCCAAAGAATTTCCGATTATTGGATGGGCGGATTGGCGAGCGATTGTACCTTTGGTGGGATATACTTTGATGGGTTTGTTTGCTCTTTGGGGATTGAAGCGAAAGAATATTGTAGCTTATGGCGTTTGGTTTTATTTGATGAGTTTTTCGATTGTCTCCAATTTGCTTTTTGCAGTAGGAACGTTTATGAACGAGCGTTTTATGTACATTTCTTTGGTGGGATTTTGTTTGATTCTCGCCTATTTGTTGGTGCGTTATTTACCCAAACTCATGCCTTCTGCGGCTGCAAAAAAATATGCTGTTTTGGGTGTAGCAGGAGCTTTGCTGTTGGCTTATTCCTTCAAAACCTTGACCCGATTGCCTGCTTGGGAAAACAATACGACTTTGTTTTTGACAGATGTGACTACTTCTACTCGGAGTACAAAGGTGAATACGGCGGCTGGTGGAACGATTTACGAAGCGGCTGCCAAGATTGAGGATATCGGGACGAGGCAGAAGGAACTGTATAGGGCGATTAAATATTTGACAAGGGCGGTGAAGATTCACCCACAAAATACGAGTGCTTTGCTGCTTTTGGGGAATTCCTATTTTGCTTTGGATGGGGATATTGACAATGTTTTTGGGGTGTATGCTGCCATTTTTGCGAACAACCCAGATAATCCCGATGCGACGAATAACTTGATGTTGTTTTCGACAAAAATCAAATCGGCTGAGGAGGCGAATAAATACATTCGTTTTTACGAAAAAAAGGTGCTTCCGTATGGAGTGAACAATGCGACTACCTATGGAGTCTTGGGTAAATTGTACAGTCAATACCGCCAAGATTATGAAAAAGGAATTGAGTATTTGGAACAATCTGTGGCAATCAATCCGAATAATGGTGGTGTCTTGATTGACTTGGGCATTTCTTATGGCTTGGTTGGTAAGCATCAAAAGTCCTTGGAAACGAGCTTGAAGGCTCTAAAATTTTCGCCGAATAATCGTGATATTCTTAGAAATGTTGGACAGGCGTACCAAAATTTAGGAAATGAGGAGCAGGCTGCGATTTATTTTCAGCGGGCAGAGAAATAGAATTAACGTGAAGCTTCTAAAGGCTTGTGTGTTACTGTTCTTTTTCTTGATAAAAAGAACCAAAAATCAAAGCCTGTCCCGAGACCTCGGGAACCTGAATGTATTGCTTAACGCAAAAAAAGAAAAAATGAGCTAAACAGCTTGAAACTTGCCATCGCTTCGCTCTGTCTTCAAACAGCAATCTGTTTTTAACGCCCATTTTCCCTTTTTTTACTACAATCCATAAGGGTCGGGGCTTATTCCAGTTTTATGAAGAAATTCAAATGCAAATTCAAGTAGTTATTTGAATTTGCATTTGAACTTTGAATTTGAAGTTTCTTCTTTTCCTTCAATCCTTACTTAATCGAAATTCCTCCATCCAAAGGAATGATAACTCCATTCAAATAACTACTGGCTTTTGAAGCCAAAAATATCGCCAAACCTGCCATATCTGTTGGGTTTCCAATGCGTTTGAGTGGGCATTTTGCTTCAATCATAGGGCGCATATTGTCGAGCATCCACTTGGTCATTTTACTCTCGAATGGACCTGGTGCAATGGCGTTTACCGTAATTCCTTTTGCAGCCAAACGAACTGCCAAAACTTTGGTGAGGTGGTGAACAGCCGCTTTGCTGGGACCATAGGCGAAGTTATCCACTTCAGGAACACGGATTCCGTCAATCGAACCAATGTTGATGACTCTTGAAGGATTGTCGGTTGATGCGTTTTTTTCGAGCAAAGGAAGGAAGTCACGGGTCAATAGAAAAATGGCTTTCACGTTGATATCCATTGTTCTGTCGTAACCTTCTTCTGGAAATTCTCCAAATGGAGCTGCCCACAATGCACCCGCATTGTTCACCAAAACGTCCAAAGACTCTTCCCTTTCCTTGATTCGATCCACCAACGTATTTCTACCTTCTTCGGTAGTGAGGTCGGCAGGAATCGCAATGCAGGTTCCGATTTTGGACAATTCTGCTGCAACTGCATCACAAACTTCGGCTTTGCGAGACGAAATATATACTTTCATTCCATTGCTGACATAGGCGTGGGCAATCATCAATCCGATGCCTCTCGAACCACCTGTCACTAAGGCTACCTTCCCTTCAACGGAGAATAAATCATTGATTTTGTGTGCTGAATCACTCATTTTGTATTGTTTGTATTTTGGGTTTAAAATTGGAGGCAAGTTAGGAAAAATAGGAGTTTAGTAAGGAATGAAAATTAAAATAAAAAACAATCTCCTATTCAGGCAGTCGGGAATTTCAAGCGGAACTCATTTTTTTGTGCTAAGTGGTAGGGCAAAATTAAATCAATCAATAAGGTTGTTAGTGTTTTGATAATAAGGAATTTGAAGTCTCACTTCTCGCATCCCCTTTCTACCTTCTTACTTACTTAAAATTAATACCAGACCACATTTTGTTTATTGCAGTAATATGATTATTATGAAATTATTGATCATCAAAATAAATTTGAATGAAATTACTTAAAGTTGGCGTTTTTGGAACTTCAAGAAAGAAACAGGAAAAGAGAGTCCCTATTCACCCCCAACAACTGGAGTGGGTAGATGAAGAAGTTCGCAAATGCCTTGTTTTTGAAGAAGGTTATGGAGTACGGTTTGGAATGGAAGATGAAGAATTGGCAGCATTGAGCGGAGGTGTGGCAAGTCGGGAAACACTTTTTGCAGAATCGGATATTGTCTTGTTGGCGAAACCCATACAGGCAGATTTTGACGAGATGAGAGAAGGTACTATTCATTGGGGCTGGCCACATTGCGTACAGCAAAATGCAATTACTCAAACGGCTATTGACAAAAAACTTACCTTGATTGCTTGGGAAGCGATGCACAGATGGTCTCGAAATGGAGATTGGCAAATGCACATTTTTCACAAGAACAATGAAATTGCGGGGTATGCGGGCGTTTACCATGCCATGAACTTGGCGGGAATTGATGGAAATTATGGACCGAACCGAAAGGCAGTGGTCATTAGTTTTGGTTCGGTAAGTAGAGGTGCCATTCGTGCCTTGCAAGCAAGAGGAATTAACGACATTACGGTATTCACCCAAAGACATTATTTTTTGGTAGCAGACCAAATGGCAGGAGTCAATTACTTTCAGTTTGAGGCGGATGAAGAAGGGAACTTAACCTCGATTCGACCTGACAATCAATCCCATTCATTTTATGAAGAATTGGCGGATGCAGATATTATTGTGAATGGTATTTTGCAGGACACAGACAAGCCTTTGATGTTTGTACCAGAAGATAAAAACCATGTGCTCAAACAAGGGTGTTTGATTGTAGATGTGAGTTGTGATGAAGGCATGGGCTTTTCCTTTGCCAAGCCAACCAATTTTGAAGAACCAATGTTCAAAGCAGGGAAGGTGGATTATTATGCAGTAGACCACACGCCCTCTTATCTTTGGAATGGTGCTTCTTGGGAAATTTCTAACAGCTTACTGCCTTATTTACCATTGATTATGGAAGGTCCAGAACGCTGGGCGAAAAGTGAGACGATTAGAAGGGCTATTGAAATTCAGGAGGGGGTTATTCAGAACCCCAAAATTTTGTCTTTTCAGAATCGCTCAGAGGAATACCCACATTTGGTAAGTAGTAATCAAAATTAAAATAACAATGAAAATGAAAAAATATCTGATAAGGAGGTGGTATTGAAGCTCCATAGAGACGTTCCACTGCAATGTCTCTTATTAGGGGCTGAAAATCAATGAACTCTGATTTGAATTTTCAATTTACTTAACAGAGAAGTAGGTTTTAATTTAAATCCTTATTTTAATTTTCATTCAGTACTAAATTTAGAGTATCTTCGAAAAAGAAATGACAAAGACACCTACAACATATCATCCTAACAAACTTTCAAAATGGCTGCTCATAGTAGCGGTCATGGTAGGTGTCTTTGCTTTTTCTGGAGGAATCTTCAATACTTCATTGCAGCAACAGGAAGCGACTCAAATAGAGGAGTTAATAAAACCTCAACAAACGATTGCTTTTGCTTCAATTGTTTCTTATAAAAAGGCGTTTGCTCAAACCCCTTTAACTTGCTATTTATCCTACTTCAAAAAATACCCTGCAAGTTTTTTATCCACTTATGATGTTTTGTGTAAAGTGCAATTTAACAGCAATTTAGAGCAGACTTATTGCTTTGCACCTACATACGATTTTTTGCTTTTTCAAAGCATCCCTCAAGATTCAGACGAGGCGTTTTCATCTCCTTCAATGGGATAGTTCTTATCTCACACCACAGACATGTGGCATCCTATTTTTTCAAATTATTGGATTTGGTATTGGACTGAATGAAGTTCCTTCTTCAATAGGGAATCGTGTATCTTTTTCTTGAAGACTCTCTAATACCTTGAAAACAAAGAAAATGAAACGTTTCAAAAGAATATTGAGACCATTGGGCTTGGTGTGCCTGATAGCCTTGGCTGTATTTGGGGTGGGCATCGCTGGTGGTGTTCCTATTCCATCCTCTACTAAAAGGGAACATGCTATTGAAGTGAAAATCGAATTGCTTGATACAGAAGAAAATGCAGCGGATTTGGTAGCATTCGATTTTCAGCAATAAACAATCATTATAGGTCTCCGCATTGAACAGGCATATAGTGTAACC